>CBFGQE010000661.1:0-2187 GCA_965650815.1 uncultured bacterium | reverse complement strand
GCGCCCACACCGATGGGCACGGCCACGAAGAGCCCGACCAGCGCCACGGCGACCGTGCCGTAGAGCATCGGCAGCACGCCGAAGAGATGCTGGCGGAAGAACCACTGTCGGCCGGTGACGTAGCCCACACCGGCTTCGCGCCAGACGGGCAGGCTCTGCCAGGCGAAGACGCCGACCAAGGCCACAAGAAACAAGACCGCCACTGAGGCGAAGCCCCAGCTCAACCAGCGCGTGAGCGAGACACGACGTCGACTCGATGGCTTCGATGGTTCCACGCCGGGTTACTTGAGCAGGTCGAGCGAGAGGTAGCCGTGCTTGCGGACCAGTTCCTGCCCGCGCGGCGAGAGCAGAAAGTCGATGAAGGTCTTGGCGTCGCCCGTCGGCTCGCCGTTGGTCAGGACGAAGAGCGGGCGGCTCAGCGGATAGCTGCGGTTGGCGATGTTGGCCGCGACGGGCTGGATCGGCATTTCGTCGTTGTCGGGTTTCAAAGAGAGGGCGAAGACCGTCTTGCCGTCGGCCCAGGAGGACGAGAGCTGGGAAATGGCACCGCGCGTCGAGGCCACCTTGTTGCGGGTCTCCTCGTTGCCCCCGACCTCGGGGAGGTTCACCAACGGCGCCTTCTTGGCATCGCCGTAGAGCCACTGGATGAAGACCTCCCAGGTGCCGCGACCGGGTTCTTTGTTGAAGAAGGCGACGCGCCGGTCGGGGCCGCCGAGCTGCTTCCAGTTCGTCACCTTGCCTTCGTAGAGATCCTTGGCCTGGGCCTTGGTCAGGCTCTTCACGCCGCCGTCCCAGACGTCCTTGGAAACGATCAGCGCCACGGCGTCCTCGCCGATGTGGGTCTCTTTGAACGTCACCTTGGGGAACTTGGCTCGATCTGCATCGGAGACGTGTTTGCTGATCATGCCGAGCTCCACCTGCCCGTCGCCGAGCATGGAGATTCCGCCGGAACTGCCGCCCTGGGTGTCCACGGTGATCTGCATCTTCTGCTCCGCTCGCAGGATCTCGGCGGCCTCGGCTACCGGGAGATTGACCGTGGTGGAGCCGTTGATGCGGAGGGGGGCGGCGGAGAGGGGCAGGGCTGCGGCCAGAACCAGGACGAGGAACAGGCGTTCAAGCGTGGGGTGCATATCTGCGGCAATGTGCACATATGACGCCGGGTTGCGGAAACCGGTTCAATCTAATCTCTGGTAAACTTACTTCGGGAGCTGGTCCACGCGGAAGCTGCAACAGCCGAGGTCCATCACCGGTCGGCCGTCGGACAGTTGCACACGGTAGCTCTCGGCCACGGAATAGAGGCGTTCGCGGCCTTCCTTGCGGCATTCGACGAGGCCGGCGTTCTTCAGGATGGAGAGGTGCTTGGAGACGTTGTAGGGCGAGATGCCGAGGGCTTCGGAGAGGGCGTTGACGCTCTGCTCCTCGCCCAGGAGCCGACGGAGAATCCGGATCCGGTTCTCTTCGCCGAGGGCCTTGAGGGCTCCGATGCATTCCGCGCCTTTCATGGGGTGAGCGATAGCCGCGCGGCCCCGGGCTTGAAAGCCTGAAACCGCGCGAAGCCTCGGAACGGTCAGAGATCCGTCGTCTCGTCGCGCTTCTCCAGCTTGAGCAGGTGTTTCTTCACGACCTCGACCTGCTTGGTCAGCTCGAAGAGGGCCTTGAGCAGCTCGGTCTGCGTGGGCGGATCGGCCAGCTTGGGCACGAGCGGATGGATGGCGGTGATGTGCGCGGCGAGCTGGTTGGCGCGGTCGCGGATGGCGGCGATGGCTTCGGGACGTTCCATACGGAGGATCAGTTGCGGGAAGGATCGGTCATCTCGGCTTCGTAGGCGCGCATCTTCCGGTCCATGAAAAAGGCGCCGAACGGCAGGACCGTGGAGACGAAGACCAGCGCGCCGCGTCCGAGCGACCAGCGAGCCTGTTTCATGACGAGGAGCAGCAGGAGGACGACGGCAATGAAGAGCACGCCGTGCAGCATCCCGACGACCCGAACGGCCATCGGCTGGTCCGCGAGGTATTTCAGCGGCATGGCGATGAAAAGCAGCACCAGGAGGGAGATTCCTTCCCAGAAAGCGAGCAGTCGAAGGCGGCGAATCGGGTTCATACGGCGATAACGGCGGAGACCGGTAGCACCAGAGGGCGTCCGACTCAATGGAGGTTTTTTTGCTGCGAAGGCAGGATCAAACGCTTG
>CBFGQE010000660.1:0-2196 GCA_965650815.1 uncultured bacterium | reverse complement strand
AGGACGGCCTGCTCATGCGCATGAGCGAGGCGGATTGGGACACGGTGCTGAACACGAACCTGCGGGGGGCCTTCTCGTTCACCAAAGGCCTCACCCGCGCGATGATGAAGCAGCGCGCCGGCCGGATCATCAACTTGGCGTCCGTCATCGGCCTCATGGGCAACGCCGGACAGTGCAACTACGCCGCGAGCAAGGCCGGCCTGATCGGCTTCACCAAGTCCGTCGCCCGCGAACTCGCCTCGCGCGGCATCACCTGCAACGCCATTGCCCCCGGTTTCATCGAGACGGACATGACCTCCGACCTGAAGCCCGAGATGCGCGAGGCGCTCTTGAAGCAGATCCCGTTGAACTGCTTCGGAAGCGCGGACGACATCGCCGCCGCCGCGCTCTACCTCGCTTCGCCCGCCGGCCGTTATGTGACCGGCCAGGTGCTGACGGTCGATGGCGGCATGGTGATGTGAGAGGGCGGCAGTCGGCTGCATCCGGCATCGGGAATCTCGCATCAGGAATGATCGGCCGATCCCGGATGCCGGATACCGGATGGGTGGGATCGGCGCGTGATCGTTCCTCCCCTTCCCTTCCCGGAATGTGGCTTGACGCTCCCCCACCCGTCGCCTAAAGACGCACCCATCTTATGGCTGAAAAGAGCATTGAACAGAGGGTCAAGGACATCATCGTCGAGCAGCTCGGCGTGAACGCGGATCAGGTCACGCCTGAGGCCAAGTTCATCGAGGACCTCGGCGCGGATTCCTTGGACACGGTCGAACTCGTGATGGCCCTCGAGGAAGAGTTCGGGACCGAGATCCCGGACGAGCAGGCGGAAAAGCTCCAGAGCGTCGGCGACGTCATCAAATACGTCGAAGAGCTCCAGAAGTAACCGCAACGACTCCTTTCCGGGGCAGCAAGGTCGAACGGCCCGGCTGCCCCTTTTGATTTTATGGCATCCCCTTCCGAACGCAGAGTCGTGGTCACAGGCCTCGGCGTCGTCGGCTCCCTGGGCCACGACATCGAGACCATGTGGCGCAACATCGTCGCGGGCCAGTGCGGCATCGACCGCATCACCCAGTTCGACGCCGCCCCCTTCGCCACCCAGATCGCGGCGGAGATCCGGGATTGGGACCCGGTGCCGGCCTTTCCAACGCCCAAGGACGCCCGCCGCGCCGACCGCTACAGCCAGGCCGGAATCTACGCCGGTTGGAGGGCGCTCCAGGACTCCGGCCTCGACCTCAAGAGCGTCGATCTGGACAACGTCGGCTGCTTCCTCGGCTCCGGCATCGGCGGCCTCTACACCACGGAGGAACAGCACAAGATCCTCCTCGCCAAAGGCCCCGGCCGCTTGTCGCCCTTCATGATCCCGATGCTCATCCTGAACATGGCTTCCGGCCTGTTCTCGATGTTCTACAACCTGCGCGGCCCGAACCTCGCCACCTGCTCCGCCTGCGCCACGGCCAACCACGCCATCGGCGAAGCCTGGCGCACGATCAAGATGGGCGACGCCGACGTGATGTTCGCCGGCGGCACCGAGGCCACCATCGTCCCGATGGGCATCGGCGGCTTCTGCGCCATGCGCGCCATGAGCACCCGCAACGACGACCCGAAACGGTCCTCGCGTCCCTTCGACAAGGACCGCGACGGCTTCGTCATGGGCGAAGGCGCGGGCGTCGTCGTGCTGGAAGAGCTGGAACACGCCAAGAAGCGAGGCGCGCGCATCTACGCGGAGCTGGCCGGCTACGGCAACACGGCCGACGCCTACCACATGACCTCCCCCGCCGAGAACGGCGAGGGCGCGGCCCGTTGCATGAGGATGGCGCTCCGCTCCGGCGGCCTGAACCCCGAGCAGGTCGGCTACATCAACGCCCACGGCACCTCCACCTCCGTCGGCGACGTCTGCGAGACCAAGGCGATCAAGACCGTCTTCGGCGACCATGCCCGCAAGCTCGCGGTCAGCTCCACCAAGGGCGCGACCGGCCACATGCTCGGCGCGGCCGGCGCGGTGGAACTCGCCTTCTGCTGCAAGGCGCTCGAAACCGGCGTCGTCCCTCCGACCCTCAACCTCGACAATCCCGACGCCGAGTGCGATCTCGACTACGTGCCGCACACGGCGCGCGAGCTGAAGGTGGACGCGATCCTGAACAACTCCTTCGGCTTCGGCGGCCACAACTCGACCACCGCCCTCAAGCGGTTCGTCGGCTGATC
>CBFGQE010000659.1:0-2196 GCA_965650815.1 uncultured bacterium | reverse complement strand
TCACGATCAACTCTTCTTCCCGCAGGTCCTCCGCGCTCACGGAGCGTTTGCGCGCGAGCGGATGGCCCGGCGGCAAGGCCAGCTTCAGCTCTTCGCGAAACAATTCGCGGACCTCGAAGCGCGCCTCGTCGATGGGGCGGCTGACGAGCGCGAGGTCCAGCTCGTAGGCCAGCACCTGTTTGAGGAGCTGCGCGGTGGTGTCCTCATGGACCTCGGTCTCGATGCCGGGGAAGCTTCCCGAGAAGGCCATCAGCACCTCGGTCAGCAGATACGGCGCGATGGTGGGCAGGACACCGACGGCCAGCTTGCCGCGCAGGAGTCCGTTGGCCTCGCGGGCCTCGCGCTTGGCGGCATCGACCTCCTCCAGGATGCGGACGGCGCGGCGCAGGAAGGCCTCGCCGTGCGGCGTGGGTTTGGCCGTGCGCTTCATGCGGTCGAAGAGCCGTTCGCCGAGTTCCTCCTCCAGCTTCTGGATCTGCTGGCTGAGGGAGGGCTGGGCGACGTGGCACTGTTCGGCGGCGCGGGAGAAGTTCCCCGTGCGCGCCACGGCCACGGCGTAGCGGAGCTGGTGCATTTCCATAGGCGATTCCTATGGTGGATTTAGGAAACAAGTATTTCAACCATCGCCTCCCCGGCGGTTGAATGCGCGGACTCACGGACATCCAGTCACCGGAACCAACAACACACACATCGCCATGTCATCCGAACCGAAATGCCCCTTCAACCACGGCGCCGCCTTCTCGGGCAAAGCCACCACGAACCAGGACTGGTGGCCGAACCAGCTCAACGTCGAGTTGCTGAACCAGCATTCCTCCAAGTCCGACCCGATGGGCGGCGACTTCGACTACGCCAAGGAATTCCAGAGCCTGGACTACGCCGCGCTGAAGCAGGATCTCGCGGCCTTGATGACCGATTCGCAGGACTGGTGGCCCGCCGACTTCGGCCACTATGGACCGCTCTTCATCCGCATGGCTTGGCACAGCGCGGGCACGTATCGCACCGGTGACGGCCGTGGCGGCGGCGGACGCGGCCAACAGCGCTTCGCCCCGCTCAACTCGTGGCCCGACAACGTCAGCCTCGACAAGGCGCGCCGTCTCCTCTGGCCGATCAAGCAGAAGTATGGCCGGAAGATCTCCTGGGCGGACTTGATGATCCTCGCCGGCAACGTCGCCCTCGAAACGATGGGCTTCAAAACCTTCGGCTTCGCCGGCGGACGCGAAGACACCTGGGAACCCGACCATGACGTCTATTGGGGCTCGGAGAAGACTTGGCTGGCCACGAGCGACAAGCCGAACAGCCGCTACTCCGGGGACCGCGACCTGGAGAACCCGCTCGCCGCCGTGCAGATGGGACTCATCTACGTGAATCCCGAAGGACCCGACGGAAATCCCGATCCCCTCGCCGCCGCGCGGGACATCCGCGAAACCTTCGCCCGCATGGCGATGAACGACGAGGAAACCGTCGCGCTCATCGCCGGCGGCCACAGCTTCGGCAAGACGCACGGAGCCGGTCCCGCCACGCATGTCGGTCCCGATCCCGAAGCCGCGCCCATCGAGGCCCAGGGCTTCGGCTGGGCCAATAGCTTCGGCACCGGCAAGGGCGCCGACACCATCACCAGCGGCCTGGAGGTCACCTGGACCACGACGCCGACGAAGTGGAGCAACAACTTCTTTGAAAACTTGTTCGGCTTCGAGTGGGAGCTGACCAAGAGCCCGGCCGGCGCGCACCAGTGGACCGCCAAAGGTGCCGGAGCCACCATTCCGCACGCTCACGACGCGTCGAAGAAGCTCCTCCCGACGATGCTCACGACCGACCTCGCGCTGCGCTTCGATCCGGCCTACGAGAAGATCTCGCGCCGTTTCTTGGAAAACCCCGGTCAGTTCGCCGACGCCTTTGCCAGGGCCTGGTTCAAGCTCACCCACCGCGACATGGGCCCGCGCGCCCGTTACCTCGGACCCGAGGTGCCGAAGGAAGAGCTGATCTGGCAGGACCCCGTGCCGGCCGTGAACCATCCGCTGGTGGACGCTCAGAACATCGCCGCGCTGAAGGCCAAGATCGCGGGCAGCGGCCTGTCCGTCTCCGAACTCGTCTCCACCGCGTGGGCTTCGGCCTCTACCTTCCGCGGCTCCGACAAACGCGGCGGCGCGAACGGCGCGCGCATCCGTCTGGCCCCGCAGAAATTCTGGCAGGTCAACA
>CBFGQE010000658.1:0-2200 GCA_965650815.1 uncultured bacterium | reverse complement strand
CTCACTCCCGATGCACGCCGCTGTTCCAGTAGCGGTGCATCTCTTCCTGCGAGGGCACCTTCACCGGGCGGACGACGCGGAAGCCGAGGAACTGGGCGTCGGTCAGATACCAGATGCTCTTGGGGAGCTGCGGGTCCTGCTGCTTCCAGCTCTTGTCGGAGTGTTTGCGGGCGGCGCTGCGGAGCTTGTCCACGGTGTCGTCCCACGAGCCGCCGCGCACGCTGTGGGGATACGGCGTGGTGGAGGGCACGTAGGGCGTCTCGCCGGTGACGGCCTTCAGGGCGTCATAGCCGGGGGCGTATTGATCGAGAACCCACTCGGCGACGTTGCCGTGCATGTCGTGCAGTCCCCAGGGATTGGGCTTCTTCTTGCCGACCTTCTGATACTTGTAGTCGCTGTTCAGCTCGAACCACGCGTAGTCCTTGGCCAGGGCCGGATCGTCGCCCCAGGAGTAGGCGGTGGTGGTGCCGGCGCGGGCGGCGTATTCCCACTCCGCCTCGGTGGGCAGGCGATAGAAGTGGCCGGTCTTGGCGCTGAGCCACTGGCAATACTTGCGCGCGGCGTGCTGGGTCATGCTGATGGCCGGGTAACCGTCCTTGCCCATGCCGAAGCTCATCTCGACGTAGGGCTTGGTGGGACGCGAGACGGCGTCGGACACCTTGTCCACGTAGGGATCGGTGGCGATGGAGCCGCGATACTTGCGCTCCTCCTCGGGATACATGAAGGCCTCGAACTCGTTCCACGTCACCTCGAACTGGCCCATCCAGAAGGGCTCGATCTTCACGGGGATCTGCGGGCCTTCGTCGGCGGCGCGGTTCGGCTCGCTGGCCGGGCTGCCGAGAAGCACTTCGCCGCCCTTGACGGGCACCATGAAGTATTTCACGACCGTGCCGGGAATGGTGTTGCTGTAGAAGCCGAGGTCGGTCGGGGCGGGTCTGGACGTGATGAGCTTGTAGATCTCGGCCGTCTTGGCGTTCTCGTCCTCGGTGACCTCGTTGGCCTTGCGCGGCATCAACGGATCGCCCTCGGGCCAGACCGCACCCTGCTCGATCCAGGCCTTGAGGGTCTCGATCATCTCGGTGGGCATGGGGCCGCCCTTGCTCGCGGGCGGCATGAGGTTCTCGTCGTCCTCGGCCAGCGTGGTGGTGGTGTAAACCAGGCTCTTCTCCGGATGGAACGGCACGATGCCGTCCTCGAAGGACATCGCCTCGGAGCGGACATCGAGCCGCAGATCGCCCTCGGCCTTGTCCGCACGATGGCAGGCCACGCACTGGGTCTCGAGAATGGGTTTCACGTCCTTGACGAAGTCGATGCGCTTCACCGCCTTCAACGTGGTGCCGGCGGGCATCTTGGCCCCGGCGACGATCCAGTTCTTCAGCGCGTCGGACTGTTCCTTGGAAAGCGGCTCGCCCTTCGGCGGCATGATGTCGTCATGGCCCTTGGGCAGCTGGGTCAGGGTGAAGAGGGTGCTCTTGGCCGGATCGCCGGGCACGAGCGACGTGCCGTTCTCGCCGCCCTTGAGCATCGCGGCCAAGGTGTCGAGCTTCAGGTCGCCCTTGTCCTGGTCGCCGCCGTGGCAGCTGACGCAGGTGGATTCCAGCACCGCCTTGGCGTGCGGGAACGGATCGGCGGGGGCTTCGGCGGCGCGCGTCGTTCCCGTGGCGAGGAGGACGGCACCGGCGGCAAGGGCTAGGGAATGTTTCACCATATCGGTCTGGCCGGGGACTGAACCGGAAGGCGGAACCGGAATCAATCCCCAGACTTAGGGAGACACCGGGATGGACTCCTCGCGGCGTCGGGAATTCATTTCTATTGCCCCCGACAAACGTCCGACAGCGGCACGCTTGCCACGGAACGCCCCCGCCCCTTCACTCGGGCCATGCCTCTCCACGAAATCGCCCAGCTCGACGCCATCGATCCCGTCCGCTGCCCCTGCGGCTTCACCCGCCGCGCCTTCGCGTCGCCCGACAATCCGGTCGCCACCATCCACCTGGTGGACATCCAGGAAGACGCCCGCACGCACTACCACAAGAAGCTCACGGAGATCTATCTGGTGCTGGAAGGCGAAGGCTTCATGGAACTTGACGGCCAGCTCTATCCGGTGAAGCCCATGACCTCGATCCTGATCAAGCCCGGCTGCCGCCACCGCGCCATCGGCAAGCTGAAGATCGTGAACATCCCCGTGCCCGCGTTCGATCCC
>CBFGQE010000657.1:0-2204 GCA_965650815.1 uncultured bacterium | reverse complement strand
GCCGCAGGCGGCGAGGTCCGGGGCGTGGTTCGGCTGGGCCGAGACGCTGGGGAAGCGGAGGTAGTCGCAGAGTTCCTTCAGGAACCGGTCGTGGTTCGCGTCGAGATAGTCGAGGACGGCTTGCATGATTTGCGCCCAAGAGGGCCGCAGTCGTTCCGGCACGGCAAGGGGGAAGTGGATGGTCGGAGCGGGAGACAAGGCCTGCGGCAACGGTGGAACGAAGCCGACGAGTTGGCCGGGAAGGGTGAACATCGAACGCCCAACTTCCAGCATTCAACGTCCAAGGCGCGGCCTTCCGGCTGGCCTTCGATGTTGGGCGTTGGATGTTCGATGTTCGGTGTTTCCGGCTGGGCACGGTTCGGCGGGAGCCTTTGGTGCTCCCCTCATTCGGGCGTTGAATTCCCCCGGCGTTCCATCAGTCCATTGCTGCCGCATGAACCCCCTGTCCCGCCTGCGCCGCGTCCTTCCCCTGGGCCTTGCCCTGGCCGGAGCGGTTTCCCTCCACGCCGCCGAGACCCAGACCCCGGCCGCCGCCCCGAAGTCCGATTCCCCCACGCCCACCGGTCCCCAGACCGACGGCGCCTTCCGCAAGGTCATCCTCGACGCCGACCGCGTGGTGGACGGCGAATGGCGCGACACGCTCGTCGATCCCATGGAACTCGCCGTGGCAAAGGATGGCCGCGTGCTCTGGGCCGAACGCGCGGGCGTGGTGAAGCTGTGGAAGCCCGACACGAAGGAGACCGTCGTCATCGCGAAGATCCCCGTGTTCGACGGTCTGGAGGACGGCTTGTTGGGCATCACCCTTGATCCGGATTTTCTGAAGAACGGCTGGGTCTATCTGAACCATTCCCTCCCCGAGACGAAGACCAATGCCCAAGGAAACAAGTCCGGCATCATCCGCACCGCCCGCTACACCTTGAAGGGCGACCAGCTCGACCTCGCCTCCGCCGTGACCATCCTCGACGTGGAGACCCAGCGCGACGAGTGCTGCCACGTCGGCGGTTCGCTCGGCTTCGACGCCGCCGGCAACCTCTACGTGGCCATCGGCGACAACACGAACCCCTTCGATTCCGACGGCTTCTCCCCTTCCGACGAACGCCCCGGTCGTTCCGCGTGGGACGCGCAGAAATCCTCCGCCAACATGAACGACCTGCGCGGCGGCATCAGCCGCGTGAAGCCCAAGCCTGAAGGCGGCTACACGATTCCGCCCGGCAACCTCTTCCCGCCCGGCACACCCGGCACCCGGCCCGAGGTTTATGTGAAGGGCACGCGCAACGGCTACCGCCTCGCCGTCGATCAAAAGACCGGCATCCTCTACTGGGGCGACGTCGGTCCCGACGCCGGCGGCCTCGATCCCAAGCGCGGCCCGGGCGGCTTCGACGCCGTCATGCAGGCCAAGCAGCCCGGCTTCTTCGGCTGGCCCTATTCGCGCGGCGACAACCGCCCCTACGCCAAGGTCGATTTCGAGGCCCGGGCCAAGTTCACCAAGGAAATGGAGGCCTACAACGCCGCCGTGAAGGCCGCGAAGGACAAGGGAGAACCCGTGCCCGCCGACCTCAAGAAGCCCGAGTCCTACACCGCCGGAGAACCCGTCTTCTACGATCCCGCCAAGCCGGTGAACACCTCGCCGAACAACACCGGCGTGAAGGAGCTTCCGCCCACCCAGCCCGCCTTCATCTGGTATCCGCACTCGCCCTCCACGCGCTTCCCCGCCGTCAACGGCGGCGGCGGCCGGACCGCGATGGCCGGTCCCGTCTATTACTACGACGAGACGGTGAAGAACCCGCACAAGCTGCCGAAGGAGTTCGACCGCTGCCTCTTCATCTACGAATGGTCCCGCAACTGGATCGTGGCCGTGCACCTCGACGAAAACAGCAACATCGCCAAGGGCCCCGACGGGAAACCGAAGATGGAACGCTTCTGCCCCAACATGACCTTCAAGCGCCCGATGGACATGGAGCTCGGCGCCGACGGCTGCCTCTACCTGATCGAGTGGGGCTCTGCCTGGGGCAACAATAAGGACACGCAGATCATCCGCCTGGAATACACCGGGGCCACGGCCGCGAAGTAGCTCCGAACGATCTTCTGCGAGCTGGACCGGGCACGAACCCGATGGCGAAGACCGCTGGTGGGAGCGGGTTCCCGTTGCGGCCCGCACCATGAAGCGGCGCGGCTCGGGCCGACCAGGCTTGCGCTGTTAAAAC
>CBFGQE010000656.1:0-2206 GCA_965650815.1 uncultured bacterium | reverse complement strand
GACAGCGGCCCGACCCGCTCCCCGTCTTTGGCGTAGAACCAGTCCATCGGCACAAGCTCCGCAAGAGGCGGCGCGGGCTTCAAGGCTGTTCCGGAAGACGGTCCAAGAATTCCCGCCCGACCCCTTCAACCAGACATTGGTCCCAAAGCTTCTGCGCGACTTGCCGATTGACCCGAGTTTCGGCTGCCGCGAGCCTTCAGCCCTAGGTCGCCATGAAATCCACGCTTCTCCTTCTGCTGCTCGTGTTGAGCTTCTCCGCCGTCGCCGAGGACATCACCACACTCACCGGCAAGACCTACACCAACGCCAACGTCTCCCGCGTGGACGTGGACGGCATCACCGTCCTGTTCACGGGCGGCGGCAGCAAGATCGCCTTCACCAACCTGCCGCCCGACATCCAGAAGAAATACGGCTATGACGCGGAAAAGGCCGCCACCGAGGCCGCGAAGAAGGAGAAGATCAAGAAGCTCGGCCGCCTCGGCATGGTCTATCGTTTGGCCGAACTGGACGAAGCCAAGGCCGAGGCCAAGAAGCTGGGCCAACCGCTGGCGTTCCTCGCTTCCGACATCAAGTCCATCCAGTCGAACGCCGACCCGCGCCGCAAGGGCACGGCTTCCGCCACGATCCAGGTCTTCGAAGGGCTCCGCAAATCCGCCGTCATCGTCTTCTCCGACTACACGACCGAGAACCACACCGAGCCGCCGCTGGTGGATGCCGCGCTGCATCCGCCCGAAAATTCCCGCTATATCGCGCCGAAGGTCGTCGTCACCGACGCGGATGTGACCAAGGTCATCGCGGTGGTTTCCTACGCCGACGAAGCGGCGGAACGCCAAAGGCAGATCCAGGCCGCCCTAGCCACAGTCCGATCGGAGATGAAAAAGTCATCCGGCGCGGAGAATGCAAACCGACCCGTCAAACCATGATTCGCTGGCTTTTTACGGCTCTATGCCTCTTGGCTCCGAACTTCGGAAAAGCCCAATCGCCAACCAGCGATCTGGAGCTTCCCGCGCGCTGGCATCTGACCATCGAATTCAAGATGTCCAAGGAAGCCGTCCAAGCGGTCTTCGGCGATTCTGTTCCCGAACTCCATCCTCTAGCCGGCTTTGCCCTCTTGTCTGTGAGTGAGGACGGCTATGTGCGCGGACAACCGGAGCCGACAGAGATTCCACCGGGGGCCAGAACCATGTTGGGCCTTCAAGCAGCACAGTTCCTTCCATTGGTTCCGATTCCCAACCGCGACCTGACGAACGTCCACCGACTGGCTCGATCATTGATCGGCAATGTGCCAGGCGAACCTGGCTCGGCTTTGAAACATCCGTCTCATGGAGTAACCGTTCGCTTTGGCCTTTCCGCGCCCGGCGGCAGTCGAACTGTTTCATTCAATGTCGAGCCGACCAGAGCCCCGTTCGCCGAAGTGCCAAGGACGGTGCTGACCTCGCTGAACCGCGATCTCCCTGCGAGCTATGGCCGGATCTTGGACTATCTTGGAGTTCCCAAGCCGCAAATAGTTGAATCCGCCGACCCCGCTCCCTACGGCAGTTGCGACGTCCACCGTTTGCCACTGAAGATCGCATCGGTTCCGATTCTCTACGGACTTCCGGATTTCGATCCGGTTGCCATGCAGGCGGAGGAATCCCTGTTTCCTCATGCGCGCCGGTCCTACGAAGCAGGATGCTTGGTTGGGCCATCCAGCCCGAAGCAGACCAGAATGCGCTTCTGTCCCAAGTGCCGTGACGCGGAAGAGCAATGGCGTTTCCGGAGAGACATCAACGAACAGCAGCGACATCCCAAGCGCGAGATCTGGAGATGGTGAGGATGTCAGCCATACCTCGAAGGGGCGTGACATGGCCGGACAGGTAACCGGCCGCAATAGCAACATGCGCACCCTTACCCTTGCGCCGGGGCTTCATCGCGGAAAGATTCCGCGCGGATCATGAAAACATCCGCCCTTGCCGTGATGCTCGCCGCTTCCTCCGTTCTCGCCCAGGTGCCCGACAACCTCGTCGTCGAGGGCGTCCCGCCGATCACCGCCGAACTCCGCGCCGAGGTCGGCCGTTATCTGGAGTTCCGCGCCGCATCGTTCCTCGACTGGCATCCCGTCCAGCGCGAGGTGCTCATCGCGACGCGCTTCGGCGACACGCCGCAATTGCACCGCGTGGCCCAGCCGGGCGGCGCGCGCAAGCAGCTCACCTTCTCCCGCGAACCG
>CBFGQE010000655.1:0-2208 GCA_965650815.1 uncultured bacterium | reverse complement strand
CGATGGTGGTGAACGGACTGGCCGAAGAAGCTTTGATCTGGGAATGACCGCCAACGGTTAGCCAAAACAATTCACCCATGCCTACCCTCATTCTCTCTGCCCGCCACACGGATGACACCCAACTCCTCTGGCGTGCATGCGTTGCAAACGGATGGAACGTGGTCCGGGCAACGGGCTGGCAAGTGCCGGAGATTCATTCCGACTCTGTCGCTATCTATGGTGAACCGTTGTTCGCGATGCGTATGGCTTCGGCTTTGGGCCTTAGCTTGGTTGATCCACCGGTGGACTGGCTTCCAACCCTTCCAGAGGAGATTCGAGGCAGAGAAGTCAGGCTCTCGACCCTTGGTGAAGCGAGATCGTTGGAAACGCGAGCTTTCATCAAACCAGCGGAAGAAAAGAGCTTTGATGCTCGGATCTATGAAAACGGCTCCGCGCTCCCGGCGTCCGGCCTTCTTCCCCAAAGCATGCCCGTGTTGATCCAAGGCATTGTTGAATGGGAGATTGAACTAAGATGCTTTGTCCTCAACCGACAAGTGCTGACGCTTTCGCCCTATTGGCGCAGAGACAGGTCCGCCAGAGATGAGAACGGGGTGTGGATCGCGACCGATCGTGAACTCGAGGAGGCAAGGGCCTTCTGTGAATGCGTTCTGCGAGATCCGCGCGTTTCCGTTCCCAATGCGGTCGTAGTCGATGTTGGAATCGCGAAAGGGCATGGATGGGCCGTCATCGAAAGCAACGCCGCCTACTCGTCCGGAATCTATGGTTGCGATCCCGCTTCGGTCCTCCCTGTCCTCTTGGGCGCGTGCCGTAGAAGCCTTCCTGACACGCTTCCATGAAACTGTCGGACTATATCGGAGCACCTATCGATAGGGTTCTTGCTTGGGCCGAAACCCAGCCGTGGGCCCGCGCCATGTCCGAGTGCGGGCAGGACGCCCATTGGCACGCGGAGGGCGATGTCTGGATGCATACCCGCATGGTCTGCGCCGAGCTGGAGCGGTTGGACGAATGGCCGGCGCTGGACCGGGCCGACCAGCTCAAGCTGCTCTTCACCGCGCTCTTCCACGATTCCGGCAAACCCGCCACCACCGTCGTCGATCCCGAGACCGGCCGGACGCGTTCGCCCAAACACTCGCTCGTCGGCGCGGAGATCGCCCGGCGGGTGTTGCGCGAGCTGGCCTGCGATCTGGCCACGCGGGAGGAGATCGTCGCGCTGGTGCGCTACCACGGTCGCCCGCCGTATCTCCTGGAGAAGTCCAAGCCGGAGCACGAGATCATCTCGCTCTCGTGGTTGGTGAACCACCAGTTGCTCCACCTCTTCGCCCTGGCCGATACGCGCGGCCGCAAGACCGTGGCGGAACCCACCGCCGTGGCCGCGGACGTCAGTCCGCGCCGTCTGTCCTTGAGGCAACCCACCCCTGACCCCTCCGAGGAGGGGAACCGTGGAAGCGCGTCCGGTGGTCGGCGGACGTCCTGCCTTATCCCCTCCTCGGAGGGGTCAGGGGTGGGTTCCGTGGAGCAACACACGCACGAGACGCCCAGTATGGCCCTTGTTTCCGACCACGCCCGGGCCGAGGAGAATCTCCACCTCTGGAAACAGTTGGCCGAGGAGCTGGGCTGCTTCGGGCGTCCCTACGCCTTCGCCAACGACCAGGCGCGGTTCCTCTTCTATCGGGACGAGCTAAGCAGCCTGCACTACGTCCCGCACGAGGCGCCTTGCTGCACCGTCACGCTGATGTCGGGCCTGCCCGCCGCCGGCAAGGACACTTGGCTGGCGACGCATCGGCCGGAGTTGCCGGTCGTTTCCCTCGACGCCATCCGCACGGAGCTGGACGTGGACGCGACGGACAACCAAGGCACCGTCATCCAGTCCGCCCGCGAACAGTGCCGGGAACATCTCCGCGCCGGCCTCGACTTCGCCTTCAACGCCACGAACCTCACCCGCCAGATGCGCCGCCGGTGGATCGATCTCTTCGCCGACTACGACGCGCGGATCGAGATCGTCTATCTGGAGCCGCCGCTGGAAACGGTGCTTGCGCGGAACCGCAAACGCACCGATCCCGTGCCGGAGAAGGTGATCCTGCGCCTGCTGGAGAAGCTGGAGCCGCCGACATGGGCCGAGGGGCATCGCATCGAGCTGGTCGGCTAGGGCCGTGTGGCGCGGCCGTCACGGCTGCGGAGGCCGGCGAACTACGACGAACAGCTCACTTC
>CBFGQE010000654.1:0-2218 GCA_965650815.1 uncultured bacterium | reverse complement strand
TCATCGTCCATTCCCACCTACCTGGTGTCGCATGCCGGTTGGATCGCCAGCCTGTGGCCGGGTTTGACGCCCGCCCAACGCCGCGCCGCGCTGGAACGCCTGTCCTCCTCCGCACCCGCCGCCAAGGGCTTGGTCGCCGCGTTCCGCTCCGGCCAATGGCCGCTCGACCGCCTCGACGGTCCCACCTTGGAGCGGCTCCAGTCTGTGCTGCCGAGCGACGTGGAACTCGCCGCCCTCATGGCCGGGCTCGGCGATCTGCTGCGTCCCGTGCTGTTGCTCGACGGCACCGACGAAGCCTTCGCCGAAGCGGCAATCACGCTGGAAGGCCCCTGCACCATCGAAGCCTGGGTTCGTCTCGCGCCCGGCATCGGCAACCAAGACAGCCTGTTGTTCGCGGAAGGCCCCTTCGATCTGAACTTCTACGACGCCAAGTTTCGCGTCTGGGGCGGGCCCGGCGTCGGCGATGTCGCAGTGGCGCGCAAGCCGATGACGCCCGATCTCTGGACCCATCTCGCCGCCACACGCGATGCCGCCGGTCTCTGGCGCATCTACGTGGATGGCGAACTCGATGCCACCGGCGAACGCCCGGCCACCGCTCCAATCCGCCAGCCACGCCTCGGCGCAAGCGGCCCGTCGGGCGGCACTGCCGGGGCCTTCGCCGAGCTGCGGCTCTGGAACCGCGCGCGCTCCGCCGAAGAAATCCGCGCCCACTTCGACCGCAGCTTCGCCGGAGAAACCAAGCCCGAAGGTCTGGTCTTCCTCGGAGCCAGCGACGGCACTTGGGGGCAACTGCGCGGCGGAGCCAAGATCGCCCGTTCCACCGATCATCCTCCGTTGCTCACCGCCGCCGAAGCCGCCGACATGGACGCGAAGTTCGCCCGCTACCGTGCCTTGGCCGAAGCACCCGGCGATGCCGCACGCGGCAAAGCCGTCGCCGCCACCTGCCTTGCCTGCCATCTCATCGGCAACGAAGGTGCGACCATCGGCCCCAACCTCAGCGGCGCGGGCGCGCTCGGCACCGAAGCGCTGTTGCGGAATCTCCTCACCCCGAACGCCGCGATGGAAGCCGGCTACCGCATCTACCGCGCGGAACTGGCCGACGGCGACCTGCTCGAAGGCCTCTTCGTCCGCGAAGACGCCGACGCGGTTGTCCTCCGCCTCGTCGGCCAAGGCGATCAACGCATCGAGAAACGCCGGTTGAAGGACGCCAAGTTCCTGCGCCGTTCCCTCATGCCCGAAGGACTGCTCGAAGCGATGGAAGACCGGCAAGTCTCCGACCTCTTCGCCTATCTCCGCAGCCTGAAGTAAGCCTGGCAGTCCCTTCAGTTCCCGAAGGTCAGCTTGATCGGCAGGGTCGCCTCCATCGGCTGGTCGGGACCGATCAGCAAATTGGTCACACGATAGACCAAGGCGTTCTTGCTGGCGGCGCTGGGCGGCCGGAAGCCGCTTTCCAGCGGCAACAGGACGGTCTTCAGCGGAGGCAGGATGAGCTGCTTGGGCGCGGCCATGCCTTCGGGCGCGGAGACGAGGTCCAGCACGTAGTCGATGTCCGAGTCGTTCGAGATCTGCACCGTGACCTTCTTCTTCGCGAGGAACTGGATCGCGTCCTGGTCCACGCGGATGGACTTCTCGAAGATCGGCCGGAGGAACTGTTCGTCGCCGATCAGCTTGTGGGCGGAATAGACGGCGGTGCGGCGGGCGAAGAGCGCTTCCTTGAGCGACTCGATGGTCTTCTCCTTGGCGAAGACGAGAGTGAGCGGGCGGTGGTCGTCCGTGTGGACGTGGTAGTCGAGGTTGATCGGGGCGTGGATGTCGGAGTTGCTGAACATCGTCAGCTTCTTCTCCACCGCCCATTTGTGGGCCTCGGGATAGTAGTCGCGGCCGTTGACCACCTCGATGCCGTGGAGCATCCCGGCTTCGAGGAGCTGGGTGTGCTCGGGATACCACTTCACCACGCCGTTCGTGATCTGGCGTTCCCAGCCGGGATGGTTCCAGAAGACGAAGGCTCCCTGGGCGTTGGCGGCCTTGTGGGCATCGAGCCAGTTGGTCTGCTGGAGCAGGGTGGAATTGGTCAGGAAGATGGCGTTCATGTGCCCGGGCGGCATGTTCCGGGTGATCTCCGAACCGTGGATGACGAGGAGCTTGAGGTCGTCGCCGGCCGCCTTGGCGATCTGGTAGGAGCGGTTCAGGTCGATGACCATGTCCTTCTTGTGCGGCT
>CBFGQE010000653.1:0-2225 GCA_965650815.1 uncultured bacterium | reverse complement strand
AAGCCGTGCTTCACCTCCATGATCATCGACTTGCCATGGTCGTTGAACGGATAGCTGGCGCTGAGGAATTCCACGCCGCGTTCCTTGGCCGTCTTCTCGGTCAGTCCCACCGTGCCGACCTGCGGATCGGTGAAGACGACGGACATCAAGAGCCGATAGTCCATCGTCCGTGGGCGGTCCGGATGGACGATGTTGTGCGCCGCCACTTCTCCCTGCGTGACGGCGAGATGGACGATCTCGTAGGGACTTGCGCAATCGCCCGCCGCGAAGATGTGCCTGGCGCTGGTCCGCATGGCGGCGTCCGTCACGAGCTTGCCGGAATCGTCGGCGCCCACTCCGGCGGCGGCCAGATCGAGACCCTGCGTGTTCGGTGAACGACCGAGGCAGTGAAGAATTTCCTCCGCGGCCAGCACGACGGTTTGGCCCCGGTGCTCGATGACGACTTCCTTGCCGGAGGCTGTCTTGCGGGCGTCGAGCAGTTTGGTGCCGCACAGGACGTTCATGCCTTCGTCGCGCAGCGTGGCCTCGACCGCGACGGCGGCGTCCGTATCGAAGTCCTTCAGCAGATGTTCGCTGCGTTGCACCAGGGTCACGGCCGCGCCGAAGCGTTGGAACATCTGCGCGAACTCCACCGCCACCGCGCCGCCGCCCAGCACGATGAGCGATTTGGGCAATGCTTCCAACCGCAGCGCGTCATCGCTCGTCCAATAACCGGCCGACTCCAACTGGGGCAGGGGAGGGGTGGAGACCTTGGAGCCGGTCGCGATGACGAAGTGGCTTCCGTGCAGCCGCGTCCCATCCGCCAGTTCGACCGTGTGGGGATCGACGAAGCGGGCCTTGGCGCGAAAGAGGGTGAAGCGTCCGTCCGTGAGCTGTTTCTGACGATACCGGGCGAAGTCGTCGATCATCGTCGCTTTGCGAGCCATGACCGCCCGGAAGTCGAGCCCCGGCCGGGGCACCTCCAGCCCCCAGGTGCTGGCGACCTTGGCCAAATGGAGCACCTCGGCCGCGTAGAGCAGCGTCTTGGTAGGCATGCAGCCGCGCAGAATACAGAGCCCTCCCAGCTCTTCCGCGCCATCGATCACCGCCACGGATTTTCCGGCAGCATGGGCGGTGTGTGCGGTGGCGTAACCGGCCGAGCCGCCACCGAGGACGATCACATCGAACGAAGCGGGCGAACTCATGCGCTGGGATGCGTGGAAGATTTCATGCAACAAAAAGGTTCTAAGCGGGTCGAAGGCTCGGTGCAAACGACGTTGTCAGAACCGGGCAGGGAACGGAGATGGGGCAGGGGAGCTTTGGCCGTCAAATTTCCCCTTCCTTCTCGGGGCGTGCCCCCTATCGTGCAGCCCGCACATTTGCCGGAACGAACCGGGCCACCTAGGGTGGCGCGGCGTTTAGGCGACAGTTGACCGCATGGACCCGAAGCACATCAGAAATTTCAGCATCATCGCCCACATCGACCATGGGAAGACGACGCTCTCCGACCGCCTGCTCCAGAACACCGGCACGGTGGAGGACCGCAATCTCGAGGAACAGCACCTCGACGGCATGGACCTGGAGAAGGAGCGCGGCATCACCATCAAGGCCCATCCGGTCACGATGTATTACACCGCCAAGAACGGCGAACGCTACGAGCTGAACCTGATCGATACCCCGGGCCACGTCGATTTCGCCTATGAGGTTTCCCGCAGCTTGAGCGCGTGCGAGGGCGCGCTGCTCATCGTGGATGCCGCCCAGGGCGTCGAAGCCCAGACCGTTGCGAACGTCCATCTCGCGATGAAGCAGGGGCTGACGATCATTCCCGTCATCAACAAGATCGACCTGCCGCACGCCAACATCCCGATGGCCAAGCAGCAGCTGGAGGACATCCTCGCCATCTCTGGGGACGAGGCGATCTTGGCCAGCGCCAAGGAAGGCATCGGCATCTCCGACATCCTCGAAGGCATCGTCCATCGCGTTCCGGCTCCGAAGCCGACCGATGTCCCGTCGCTCCAGGCGCTGATCTTCGACAGCTACTTCGACACCTACAAAGGCGTGGTCATTCTCGTCCGCGTCACCAACGGCGAGCTCAAGGCCGGCACGCAGGTGAAGCTGTTGCACTCCGGCAAGACCGTCGAAGTGAAGGAGGTCGGCTCCTTCAATCCCAAGCCCTTCGTCCGCGACGTCCTGACCGCCGGCGAGACCGGCTACATCACCGCGAACATCAAGACGCCGCGCGAAGT
>CBFGQE010000652.1:0-2228 GCA_965650815.1 uncultured bacterium | reverse complement strand
GGCGCGGTCCAAACGGTCGGGCGGCATCTGCGCGGCGGCTTCAGCCGACGGCAAAAGCCCGGCCAGGTCGCCCGCCACCTGCACGGTCTCGACGTAATCCTGCGACGTGCGGTCGGTGACGGGAATGGTCTTGGCCCACGCCAGCAGCCCCTTCACCGCCGTGGCGGCTTCGGCCTTCGGCCAAGCGTCGTGCGGCAAGGTCCGAAGTCCCTGCGCGGCGGCGGCGACGGATTCGCCCTTCGCGATCAATCCGGCCAACGCGCCGAAGACGGCGCCCGGTTCGCGTCCCATGCCCGTGACCGCGCGGATGGCGGCGATGCGCACCGCCCCGAGCGCGTCGGTGGAAACCGGGATGCTGCCGGAAACGTCGGGCGCGGGCAGCGCGGTCTTCTGGAAGAGGACGGCGCGATTGGCGTCGAGGACGGACAGGGTGAAGCCGTCGAGACGCCGGCCCAAGCGATCATCGGTGCGGTTCCACACAACGACGGAATCGATGCTCTGGTCGCTGCCAAGATCCACCTCCCACCACGGCTGGTCCTCGCCCTCGGTGCTGTGGGTGGAGGTGCCGTCGCCCCAGGTGCCGCTGGTGCGGCCGTCGATGGCGCGCGCGGCGACGCCGCCGTTCGAGGTGCTGGATTGGCGGGCCTGGCCCTGCGTCGCGACGTTGCGTCCGCCGCTGAAGACCTGGACCTCGGCCAAGGTCAGCGTGCCTTCGCGCGGCAGCTCGATGCGAACGATGCGCCCCTTCGTGTTCGGCTCTCTCTTCGCGGCGTCCACCAATGCGGTCGGCATCTCCTTCAACAACGGCAACGTGCGGTCGAAGGCTTTCGCACGGAACTCGGGATCGGAGATGAGCACGATGCCGTTGAGCAGATCGGCCAGCTTCGCGGGGGAATTTCCGGCCAACGCCCAAGCGGCGTCGAAACCGCCATCGGCCAACGCCAGCGCGGCGAATGCGGTTTGGCGCACCTCGGCGGAAACCCCGCCGCTGGCCAGCGAGTTCAACCGCGCGCGCTGCGGATTGAGTTCGGCGGCGGGCTGTGCGGGCAGTAGTTGAGCAAGACGCCCGGCGGACGCCGCATCGGCGCGGTCAATGGCGGCGAAGAGCTCGTTCATCCGGCTCGTGTTCTTCGCCGCGGCCAAGGCGCCGAGCGCGTCGAGCCGGTCGTTGGCCGAAGCGTCGGAACGGAGCAACAGGGCGTTCAGGATGCCGGGATTCTTCGGCATCTTGGCCAGTTCCGGCGTGGGAACGCTGGCGAGAAGGTGCTTCAGCCCCGCGTCGTTGCCGACGGCGACCGGCTGGCCCGAGGCCAAGGCGCCGCGCCACACGGGACGGAGCTGGCGCAGCGTCTCGCCGAGCACATAGTCGAGATAGTAGTCGGTGGGCTTCTGGAGAATGGCGAGGGCCACGTCCACGGCTTCGACGGATTCGAAAAAGCTGGCGGCGCGGACGGCTTCGAGACGGACGCGCGGATGTTCATCAGCGGCCAAGGTCTTGAAGTGCGCGAGCGCGTTGGGCACGCGGTCGCGCCAATAGCAGAGCACGCGGGCGGCGGCGGCGCGGGCGCGGTGGTCGGGCGACTTCAGCATCCGTTCGAGCAAGGAGGCATCGACGACGTTGTGCCATTGGTGGACCCAGAGCGCCTCCATCATCTGGTGCTCGTAGTTCGCGTCGGACTTGTCCAAGGCGGCGGCCCATTTCTTGGTCGCGGCCACGACCTTCGCGCTGTCGTGCTTGGACAGTTCCACCTTGGCCAGTTCGCGCGTGCCGTCTTCGTGCGCCTTCAACAGATCAAGCAGCGCCTCGATGGGCTGGCCGTCGATCTTCGGGGCCTTCAGCAACGGGCGGCCGTTGTAGGTGATGCGGTAGATGCGGCCCCGGGTGACGGTGCGGTTCGGATCGCGCAGATGGTGCTGCATGTGGCCGATGATGGTGTTGTGCCAATCGGCGAAGTAGAGCGCGCCGTCCGGCCCCACGCGCATGGCGATGGGGCGGAAGTTCGGATCGGAGGAGGAGATGAGGTTCTCCAACGTCTCGCCCTTCAAGCCGGAGCCGTCCTCGCTGACCTTCACCCGGAAAACGCCCTGGAACCCGATGACGTTCAGGTTGAGGAAATTTCCCTGGAACTCCTCGGGAAAGTGGCGGCTGGTCAGCAGCGCGGTGTCGGGGCAAGGACGCGACGGGCGGTTCCAGAATTCCTTCATGCCCGAGTGTTTGGCCGGGTAGT
>CBFGQE010000651.1:0-2228 GCA_965650815.1 uncultured bacterium | reverse complement strand
GGCAAGATGGTCGGCGCTGAAACGGAAAAATCCCCTCATCCCGTCGGACGGGGGGTGAGGGGACTCGTTCGTTCGACCAGCCGGTTCCAGCCGTTGGCCTGGCCTATTTCTTGAAAAGGTTCTTGATCCCCTCGGTGGTCTTGTTCAGCGCCTTGTCGGCTTCCTTGCCCAGGCCGCTGGCCGCTTCGCCGCCCGAGGTCAGCCCCTGCTTCACGACTTCCGTCACGCCGGTGAGGATCTTGCCGAGGATCTCCTTGGTCAGTTCGCCCGCCGTGATTCCGTCGCCGGAGGTGCCGATGTTCTCCATCGTCAGGGTCGGCATCGGGAGCGAGGCCGCGCTGCCGCCGAGCACGGTGGCGCTGACGTTGATCTTCGCGCCCTCGATGTGGATGCGCTTCACCTTGAAACGCTTTTCCGAGGCGGGCTTTTCCGCCGGGGTCTCGGCGGGCTTGGCGGAGCCTTCGCCGCTGACGTTGGCCAGGAGCGCCTTGAGATTGCTGTCGAGCAGGCCCTTGTGCTCGTAGGTGATCTCCGGGGCCTTGATCGTGATCTCGTCGATCTCGATGACGTCGGACAGGACCGAGCCGGGTTTCACCTGGACCGTGACCTGGCCGACCTGGATGGCGGAAGGCGTCTTGAAGCCCTCGGGATTGCCCACGAGCAGGCCCTCCAGGTTCACCCGGCCCGCCATGAGGCTGAACTGGGCCTTGTCCAGTTTGACCGTGGTCTTCGTGACCAACGGACCGACGGTTTCGACGCCGGACTTCACGATGCGGTCGAGGAACAGGACGAAGGCGAAGACGCCGACGACCGCGAGCACGGCCAGGACGATCAAGCTGCGGACAAGGATCTTTTTCATAGGAGGCTCCAGGTTCGGCCGGAAGCTAGGCCGCCCGCCGCCGTTGCGCGAATCCTTTCTCGGACGTCGCCGGGGCCGGGCGGGAACTTTCCATTGGCAGCGAGCGGGGCGATTTGCCAGCGTCCCGCCACCAAACCATCCCTGCCACGCCATGAATCTCACCCGCTTCCGCACGCTCCTGTGCGCCTCGGCCTTCGCCGCTTCCGGTCTCGTCGCCACCGCCCACGACGCGGGCGCGCCCCACCACCATGCGGCCGTTTCGACCAAGCCCTTCCCGTTCATCACCGAGACGACCGGTCCGGTGAAGCTGCCGACCACGCGGCTGGAACCCGGCACGAAGGTCACGGGCAACGGCTACTGGAAGTTCATCGCCCGGCGCGATCTCGCCCCCACGCCCGAAGCCGCCATGCCGCACCGCACCAAGGCGCACGGCACGCTCATCGTGGACAAGGAGTCGGGCAACCTCTACTGGCCGCTCGTGGGCGCGGGTTGGATCGGCTACAGCAACGGCCTAGCCTCCGCCTGGATGATCAAGGGCGACGCGGCCTTCGACGCCGGCACGGTGCACGGCGCGGATCTCTGGCCGCGCAAGGGCAAGGCCCCGTTGGTCGCGGCGGCGGACAACGTCGCGGGCAAGCTCTACCTCACCGACACGACCTTCCAGCACGCGAAGGTGCTGTCCGTGCCGGACGGCGCGCCCTACACGAAGAAGAACTTCAACCCCACCGACGCCGCGTTCGTCAGCGCCGACGAGGTGTGGTTCACCGACGGCTACGCCCAGGCGTGGCTGATGCCGGTAGACGTCGAGTCGTTCAGCTACGAAGGCGCTTTCTACGGCGGCAAGAAACTGTCCGGCACGCCGCACGGCATCACCTATCGGCCGCAGGAAAAGGCCATGCTGGTCGCGGCGCGTCCGGAAGGCCTGATGAAGCGGCTGCCGTTGAAGACCGGCGTGGTGGACGAGATCGCCGGTTTGCCCGCCGGCAGCACGGTCTGCGACTTCGACATCTGGGGCGACTACGCGCTGGCCCCGTGCTTGAACGGCCCTGACCGCAGCGCCGGTCCGATCTACCTCATCAACCTGAAGAAACGCGCCGTGGTAGCCACGATCAAGGTGAAGGAAGAGCTCGCCTATGAGGACGCCCAGCACATCCACGACGCCTGCTGGTATGTGACCGGCAAGGGCGACCAGCAGAAGGTCTTCGTCGTCTTCACCAACTGGAACCCCGGCGGCATCGGCGCGATCCAGTTGGTCAACATCCCCGACTGATCCGGGCCGAGCCGCGCCATGATCCGGCCAATCCAGCAACGTGTCGGCGTCTGGCGGAGAAGCCTGGCGACGGCGTTCTGGCTCGGACTGCTGGGCTGG
>CBFGQE010000650.1:0-2228 GCA_965650815.1 uncultured bacterium | reverse complement strand
GTGGTGCGGGGCGATCCGGACAGCGAGGGCGAGGTGGCGGCGGTGGAGTCGGTGCTGCCGTTCGAGGGGGCATCGCCCCGCGTGGAGCTGTTCAGCGGGTTCAACGCGCAGGAGCTCTTCAACTACCTCGAAACGATGCCGACGGATGCGGTGATCCTCTTCAGCGGATTTTCCAGGGCGCAGGACTACATCGCGGAGATCGAACGGCGGGCCAAGGTGCCGATCTACCCGATGCAGTGGCCGACGTATCGCGGGCTCGGGCTCGGCGGGGTGATGGTGGACGCGGCCTTCCAGGGCGAGGACGCCGCCAAGATGGCGGTGCGCATCCTCGGCGGAGAACCGGTGGCGTCCATCCCGGTGCAGCGGGTGCCGCGCTACCGCTCGGTGGTGGACGTGCAGGCGCTGCGGCGTTTCGGCATCCCGGAATCGCGGGTGCCCGCGGGCTGCGAGTTCGTCAACCGCCCGCCCACGCTCTGGAGCGAGCACCGGGCGGCGGTGCTGGCGGCCACGGGTGTCTTCGGCGCGCTCACGGCGCTGATCCTGGGCCTGCTCTTCGTGCTGCGGCAGAAGCACCGGGCCGAGCGGGCGCTGGTGCGGAGCGAAGGGCGCTTCCGCCATCTGGTGGAGAACTCCGACGATCTGGTGCTGGAGCTGGACGACGCGGGCACCGTGACCTACGCGAGCCCGAACAGTCGCCATTGGCTGGGGCTGGAGCCCTTGGCGCTGACGGGACGGCGCCTTGAGGACCTGGCTCCGGCGGACACCGCGCATTCCTCCGCGTCCCGGGGCAACGGCGCGGCCGATCGCCAGGTGCACCGCCTGCGCCACGCCGACGGTTCGCTGCGCTACATGGAATCGTCCACTCGCCGGGGTGGCCACGCCGACGTGCTGGTGCTGCGCGACGTGACCGCGCGCGTCCAGGCCGAGGCGCGCCGCGCCGAGGTCGAGCAGCAACAGCGGCAGGCCGAAAAGATGCAGGCCCTCGGCACGCTGGCCGGAGGCATCGCGCACGATCTCAACAATCTCCTCACGCCCATCCTCGGACACGCCAGCCTGCTGGAGGCGACCACGGCCGACGCCGAATCCACGGAAGCCGTGCGCGAGATCCAGCACGCCGGCCATCGGGCGGCCGAGGTCGTGAAGGGCATCCTCACCTTCGCCCGCGCCGGCAAGAACACGCTCGAACCCGTCGCCCTGGCGGAAGTGGTCGAGGAATCGCGGAAGCTCCTGCGCGCGAGCCTCAGCAGCGGCGTGGCCATCGAGGTCCAGTGCGATCCCGGCCTGCCGCCGGTCCTCGCCGACCGCACCCGCATCGGCCAGGTGCTGCTCAACCTCGGCCACAACGCCGCCCACGCCATGCCCCACGGCGGCAAGCTGTCCATCGCGCTGCACCTGCGTCCGGTGGATGACGAGTTCGTCCGCCGCCACCCGCCGCTGAAGAAAGGGCCGAAGGTTGTGCTCGAAGTCTCCGACACCGGCTGCGGCATGAGCGCCACCACCCTGGCCCGCGTCTTCGAGCCCTTCTTCACCACCAAGCCGCCCGGCCAGGGCACCGGCCTCGGCCTCAGCGTCGTGCTCGGCATCGTGCAGGACCATGGCGGGGCCATCGCGGTGGACAGCGCCGAAGGCCGCGGCACCACCGTCCGCATCTACTTCGAGCCGGCGGAAGGCGCCCAAGCGCAGGTTGAGGCCCGGTCCGAGGAGTCAACCCTGGGTCGGGGCCAGCGCGTGTTGCTGGTGGACGATGAACCGGCCGTGGGCCGCGTGGGAGCCGCCATGCTGAAGCGCCTCGGCTACGAGGGCGAATTGATCTCCGATCCCGGAGCCGTCGCCGCCCGCTTGGCCGACCCCGCCCTGCCCCCCGTCGAGTTGCTCATCACCGACCTGAACATGCCCGGGATGGACGGCCGCCAATTGATCCGCCAGGTCCGCGCCGCGCATCCCCGGGTGAAGCTCATCCTTGCCTCCGGCCAGGAACCCGATCCCGCCCCCGACGATCTCCCCGTGGCCTTCCTCCCGAAGCCCTATGGCATCCGGTCGTTGTCCGAGGCGGTCGCAAAACAGCTCCGATCCTAGCCGCTGGGAAGTGGCTAGAGATGCGTCCTATGCAGGCAAACAAAAACCCGGACGAATTTCTTCGTCCGGGGAAATTGGTTGCGGGGCTAGGATTTGAACCTAGGACCTTCAGGTTATGAGCCTGACGAGCTACCGGGCTGCTCCACCCCGCG
>CBFGQE010000649.1:0-2234 GCA_965650815.1 uncultured bacterium | reverse complement strand
GCGAAGCACAACATCATTCCCGACGAGGCGAAGCTGCAGCTTACCGTCCGCAGCTATACCGACGAGGTGCGGACCAAGCTGCTCGACGGCATCGCGCGCGTCGCGAAGGGCGAGGCGATCGCGGCGGGCATGCCCGAGGACAAGATGCCGGTCGTGAAGGTCGACCGTACCGAATATACACCCGCGGCCTTCAACACGCCCGATTTCACCGAAGAGATGGCGGCGCTGCTCAAGACGCGCTTTGGCGAGCAGCGCGTCGTCCAGATGCCGCCGGTCATGGGCGGCGAGGATTTCGGACGCTATGGCCGCGAGGACAAGAGCATCAGGAGCATGATCTTCTGGGTCGGCGGCGTCCCGCCGGCCGAGATCAAGGCGGCGAAGACGGAAGGCCGTACCCTGCCGAGCCTCCATTCGCCCTTCTGGGCGCCCGACGCTCCCGCGGTGATTTCGACCGCGACCGAGGCGCTGACCGCGATGACGATGAAGCTGATGGTGAAGGGGTAGCCATAGACGCGGCACGCCGCGGTCATTTGCGGACGCGGACTCGCTCGTCGGATCCGGATGGGATTATCGGAACATTTCCGAGTCATGGCGCCGACGATGTTTCAACGCTCGCTTTTCTCTACGCCTGGTCTGGTCCCGCTGCCGTTTCCCAATTAAATTGGGATGGACCTGTTCGTGAGGCTGTGGTGAGCGAAAGACATGTCTGCCAATGAACCTGCTCCCGGCTTGTCCGCAGGCCTCACCGACCGGGAAATGGAAATTCTGCGCCTGCTGGTCGCCGGGCATACCGTCAAGACCATCGCAGCGCGCCTGGGCCGTTCGGAAACCTCGATTAACGAGCGTTTGCGCTCCGCCCGCCGTAAGACGGGCGTGGGCAGCAGCCGCGAATTGGCGCGGCTTCTGGACCTCCAAAAAACTTGTGACGAAAATATCGATCTTTCGAGTCAGCGCTCCACCGTGGAGGACTTGGCGCACACCGCAACCATCGGGGTTCGCGGTTCGAAAGGAATGATCGCCATGCTCATTGCAATACCCGTGGCCGCCGCCGGACTCATGTTCGCAGCCGCCCCTTCCGCCGATCCCGCCGGAACAGCCGACACCGTTCACAGCGCCGCCTCCGCGCAGTTGCCGCTGGTCGGAAGCTGGTCGCTGGACGCATCGCTCATGCCCGAGAAGGAACGGCCCCAACGGGTGACGATGACGTTCCGTGCATCGCGAGACGGCAAATGGACGACGCGTGTCGAAATCGTCGCGCCAGACGGCTCCCGCAGGCATGCGGAATCGACCGCGGCTCTTGATGGCGTCCCCGTACCGGTCACCGGCAATATGGATTTCATCGACACTGTTGCCCTGCGTCAGCCGGCGCCGGACACATTGGTGATGACCTTGGGAAAGGCGGGCGCGCGGGTGTCGACGCGCGTTTATACCGTCGCCAAGGATTTGAAATCCATGACCGAAACGATTGTCTGGTCCAGCGACAAGCTTCAAAAATTGGAAACGACGCATTTCAGTCGAATTTCCTGATCGCGGCCGCCGGCATCGCTTGGGGCTGCGAAGACATTCCGGTCTTCACGCGTTCGCGGTCTACAAAGTTGCAGACGTCGCACGCGTGACCCCCCTCCAACCTTCGGCACTCCACGCTTGATCCGGGGTTCATCCCGCGGCGCCGGGAGAATGGATTCCGGATCAAGTCCGGAATGACGAAGGTCTGGAAACGACCGGTATCGGCCAATCAAATCCTCCCCGCTTTGCGGGGAGGGGGACCGCCGAAGGCGGTGGAGGGGGCGGGCGGCCTGAAACGGCGTCGCGTAAGGACGCGACCCCCCTCCGTCAGCCCCTGCGGGGCTGCCACCTCCCCACAAGTGGGGAGGATTTGAACGGCAGCGCTCCACCCCTTAGCCGTCAGTCTGTTATGACGGCGCGAAGCTGCCGCCGCGTCCCGCGCCATCGGTAAAGCGTTTGGCTCCCTCCGCAGCGCCCGCCCGCAACGGGACGGCCCCGGCATGCGCTTCATGTACCAGCGCGCCTTCGAGCTCGAAATCCCATTGGCGATAGGCGCTCATCCGGTCGCTGGTCATGCAGAGCTGCGGAAAGGCGGCGATCTGCTTCGCGAGCGCGACGGCGGCGGACAGCGCGTCGCCGTCGGCGACGACGCGGTCGGCGAGGCCGATGCGCTGGGCTTCGTCGGCGGCGACGGGGCGGCCGGTCAGGATCATGTCGAGCGCGCGGCC
>CBFGQE010000648.1:0-2235 GCA_965650815.1 uncultured bacterium | reverse complement strand
AGAAGACGACTCCGCCCGCGCCGCGCTGCTGCCGGACGGTGGCGACTTGGCGGACAATTTCCTCGGCGGTCAAAGCGCGGCGTTCGCTCTTGGGCGTGGTGCCCACGAGCGTGGCGTTCAAGCCGGGCCAGAGGTGGCGGTTGCGGCCGTTCTGGTCCGACCACCAGTCGAGCAGCACCGGCAGGCTCTGCTGCTGGGCGGAGAGCGCCCAGTAGAGCTGCGGCGTGAAGTAGTCGGCCCAGCCGTTCTGCATCCATTTCCGCGCGTCGGCGTAGAGCTCGGCGTGGGCGTCGAAGCCTTCGATGCCCGGCGGATGTTTGGGCCGCCAGATGCCGAAGGGGGAGATGCCGAACTTCACCCAGGGTTTCTCGGCGTGGACTTCGCGGTTCAGACGTTCGATGAAGCGGTCCACGTTGTTCCGCCGCCAGTCGTCGCGCGCGAGCTTGCCGCCGGCGCGCTGGTATTTCGCCCACGAGGCGTCGTCGGGGAACGGGATCTTTCGCCCGGACCGGTCGTTCACCGGATAGGGATAGAAGTAGTCGTCGATGTGGACGCCATCGATGTCGTAGCGACGCACCACGTCGCGGATGACGGCCACGCTGCGGTCCTGGATGAGCGGTTCGCCCGGGTCCATCCAGAGGTCGCTGCCGTAGGCCTTCACCAAGGCCGGATGGGTCTTGGCGATGTGCTGGGCGGGAAGGTCGGACTTCGCCGAGCTGTGGCGGGCGCGGTAGGGATTGAACCAAGCGTGTATCTCCAACCCGCGCCTACGCGCCTCGGTGACGGCGAAGGCCAAGGGATCATAGCCGGGCGACTGCCCCGCGCGGCCGGTGAGGTATTCGGACCAGGGTTCGAGCCTGGATTCGTAGAGCGCGTCGCCTCCGGGGCGGACCTGGAAGATGACGGCGTTGAGCCGGAGGGAGACGGCGAGATCGAAGAGCTGGCGGAGTTCCGCCTGCTGCTGGGAGGCGCTTTTGCCCTTCTCCGAAGGCCAGTCGATGTTCGCCACCGTGGCGATCCAGAAGGCGCGGAACTCGCGCGGGGGCGACGGAGGAACGGGCGTGGCCGCGTGCGATGGCAGCCGCAGCAACAAGCCGAGAGCCAGAACGACTAAGAGACGAATCCTCGGAGGCATGGCGCGGGCACAGTCGCAAACCGCGCGTTCGATATGCAAAGGATTCCGCTCCGTTTTCAGCCTGCGCCGCCTGCCGCAGCTTTCTTCGGTTCGCCCTTGAGCAAAGCCACGGCATAATCGCGGTTCATGCGGGCGATGAAGTCGAGGGAGATTTCCTTCGGGCAGACGGCTTCGCAGCTGCCGGTGACGGTGCAGCCGCCGAACCCTTCGGCGTCCATCTGGTCCACCATCGCCTTCACGCGCTTGTAGCGCTCGGGCTGGCCCTGCGGCATGAGGCCGAGGTGCGAGACCTTGGCCGCGACGAAGAGCATGGCGCTGGCGTTCTTGCACGCGGCCACGCAGGCACCGCAGCCGATGCACTGGGCGGCGTCCATCGCGAGGTCGGCGTTCTCCTTGGGCACCGGAATGCTGTTCGCATCGGGCGCAGCGCCGGTTCGGACGCTGATGAAACCTCCGGCGTGCTGGATGCGGTCGAATGCCTTCCGGTCGCAAACCAGGTCCTTGATGATCGGGAACGGAGCTGCGCGCCACGGTTCAACCACGATCTCGTCGCCGTTGCTGAAGCTGCGCATGTAGGTCTGGCAGGTCGCCACGCCCTTGTGGGGGCCGTGCGGCTTGCCGTCGATGACCAACGAGCAGGTGCCGCAGATGCCTTCGCGGCAATCGTGGTCGAAGGCGATGGGTTCTTCGCCCTTGTTGGCCAGGTCCTCGTTCACCACGTCGAGCATCTCGAGGAACGACATGTTCTCGTTCAGCTCGGGCGAGGTGTAGGTCTTGAACTCGCCGGCGGAGGCCGCGTTCTTCTGCCGCCAGACTTTGAGGGTCACTTTCATGAGAGTTTCGATTTGCGATTCGCCAATTTCGATTTGCCGCCCGCGTCGGGCTTGGGAGTGCGCTGGGGCAGGCCGGTGTGGAAGCCCATCTCCCGTTTCTGGGAGGCGGTCGGCGGCTTCATCAGCTCGCGGATGGCGTCGAACACGGCCTTGAACTGCTGGTCATACTTGCTCTCCAGCGAAGCGAGTTTCTTGGCCAAATCAGCGTGCGACGACAGCAACTGCCGAAGCTGCACGAACGTCCGCATGATCGTGATGTTCACCTGC
>CBFGQE010000647.1:0-2239 GCA_965650815.1 uncultured bacterium | reverse complement strand
GTGCCGCAGCAGGCGCTCTTCCTGATGAACAGCCCGTTCCTCCAGCAGCAGGCGCGGACCTTGGCCAAGCGGCCAGAGATCACGCAGGCTGCGGAGACCAAGGACAAGGTCGCGTCGCTCTATCGCGTGCTCTTCCAGCGCGAGCCCGATCGGCAGGAGCTGAAGCTGGCGACGGAGTTTCTCGGCGAGACCCCGGCGGCAACCTCGTCGGTCGCCAAAAACTACGGTTGGCAGTTGGGCTACGGCGCGTTCGACGCCGAGCAGCAGCGCGTGAAGGGCTTCAACCTGATGACCGTGAAGAAAGACGGCCATTTCAGTCCCAAGGCCGAGTTTCCCGCGCCGGACTTCTCCTATCTGAACCTCACGGCCGAAGGCGGCCATCCCGGTCCCCGCGCGGATCTCTCCGCCATCCGCCGTTGGGTCGCACCGGTGGACGGCACCGTCCGCATCGACGGACGGTTGAAGCATCCGGCCAAGGAAGGCGACGGCGTGCGTGGCCGGATTGTTTCCGATCTTCAAGGCAAGCTTGCCGAAGCCTCCGTCTACACAGGCGAGGCGGAACTGAAGCTGGACGGACTCAAGGTGAAGGCGGGCGAGACCATCGACTTCGTCCTCGACTGCGTGGGCAACGACGGTTGGGACAGTTTCGACTGGTCGCCGGAGATCGTCCTCGACCCCGGCGAAAACGCGCCACCGATCAAGCTGGCCTACAGCGCGCGCGGCGATTTCGGCCGGAAAGAACCCGCCGTGAAGTCGATGGCGCGCCTCGAGCAGTTCGCCCAGGTGCTGCTGCTGTCGAACGAGCTGGCGTTCATCGAATAGGCCCGAAGGCAGGGCAGGGGACGCGGCGGTTCGGGTGGTGGGAGAGGCAGTTGGGTTTCGGCGGGCCAAGAATGGTTCGGATCAACTCCCGTCTGTTCAAACCCGGGGCCGTGATTATCGTTCGCCCCCGTTATGACCGACCGCGCCGCCACGTCCGCCGAGATTTCGGCCGCCATCCGCAACATCCCCAACTTTCCGAAGCCAGGCATCCAGTTCAAGGACATCACCCCGGTGCTGGCCGACGGGCGCCTCTTCGCCGCGACGATCGACCATCTGTTGACCGGCTTCAAACCGGGCGACATCGACGCCGTGGTGGGCATCGACGCGCGCGGGTTCATCTTCGCGGGAGCCGCGGCGCTGCGGCTGGGCTGCGGCTTCGTGCCGGTGCGCAAAAAGGGCAAGCTGCCGTTCGACACCTACGAGGCGAGCTACGACCTCGAATACGGCTCCAACACCATCGCCATGCACATCGACGCGGTGAAGCCGGGATCGCGCGTGGCGCTGATCGACGACGTGCTGGCCACCGGCGGAACGGCGGCGGCGGCGGTGGAGCTGCTGAAGAAGGGCGGTGCGCAGATCGTGGAGGTGGGCTTCGTCATCGAGCTCGGGTTCCTCAACGGCCGCGCCAAGCTGGGCGACGTGCCGGTGCGGTCGGTGGTCACTTACTGATGGAGAAATGGCGAAGCGCGAAGGCCAAAGGCCAAAGGGCTTCGTGGAAAGCTCGGATGCTGGCACCGAGATTCGGGTGGCTTCTTCGGATCGATTGGAACCGACGCGGTGTTTGATTCCGGTCTCGGACTACGCGCTGGGCCCGACCTTGGATTCCGGCCAGGCTTTTCGCTGGCGTTCCGCAGGCGATGCCTGGGAAGGCGTGGTCTGTGGACGCTGGGTGCGGCTGAGAACCGGGGCTGGAGCCATCGAAGCCACAACCGTTTCGCCGCAGAACGACTGGCGTTGGCTCCAGGACTACCTCCAAACCGACGTGGACTTGGACGCCGTGCTGCGGAGTTTTCCCGACGATCCGTCGATGCGCGCGGCCGTGGCGTCGTGTCGGGGCCTGCGCCTGCTGCGGCAAGAACCGTGGGAATGCCTCGCTTCGTTCATCTGCTCCTCCACCAAACAGATCGTGCAGATCCGGCAGATCGTGGAGGCGATGAGCCGCAGCTTCGGCGAGCGGATTCCGTCCGATGGAACCGAGGCCTGGGCCTTCCCCAAGGCGGAGCGGGTCGCCGCCTTGACCGAAGCGGAACTGCGCGCGTGCAAGCTCGGCTTCCGCGCCCCCTACGTCCATGCGGCGGCGAAGGCGGTGGCGGAAGGCCGTCTGGATCTGGAAGCCGTGCGCGGGATGTCGCTGGACGAAGCGCGGGCGGCCTTGATGGCGTTGCCCGGCGTCGGCCGGAAGATCGCGGACTGCGTG
>CBFGQE010000646.1:0-2239 GCA_965650815.1 uncultured bacterium | reverse complement strand
AAATCCTGGAGCAGTTGGGCGAGGCCGGTCATGCGCGCGGCGAAGATGGCCGGACCGGAACGTGGCCGGGAAGAAAAGTTTTTGGGATCGGCCAGGAAACGGAGCGCGGACGGTTAGGTCCGCGTTCCATTTGCGGCCGTCAGAGATGCCGCCGCTTGAGGTGGAGCAAATGGTCCACGCGCTTGGTCTGCTGGTAGTCGAGCGGCGGGAGATCGACGAGGGAGGGCGACTCGGTCTCGTTGAGAATGGTCTTGGCGAGAACCTTCAATTCATTCCAACGCGGCCATTCCAGATTCGGCGAATTGCTGATCTGCCGCATCAGGCTGCGCCACTCGATGATCACGCGGTCGATGTCGCCGGCGCCGGTCCAAGGGGTGATCCAGCGGTGCTTGTTGTTCGGGTCGGCGTGGACGGCCTTGACCACGTCCTGCGCGCCGAAGCCGTAGCCGGGCGGCAGGCCGTTCTCCAGATAGCCGGGAATGTTCTGGTTGGAGAAGAGCCGTTGGCAGGCGATGGCGAGACGGCCGTCGAACCGGTCCTCCTTGCCGCCGCAGAAGCGGAAACTGGCGTCGAGATTGGCCAGGTCGTAGATCAGTTCGCCGACCGGATAGTGCGGATCTTCCAATGCCGCCGCGACCGCGAGGCCGTCGCCCTGGTGGAAGAAGCTGACGACGCGGCCGCGCAACGTGGGCACGCCCTTGGCATCGACCAAGCCCATGCGCCGCCAGAGCAGCGCGGCCCCGGTGCCGGCGGACAACTTCTTGCAGACCTCCACCAAATGGCAGCTCCCGCAGTCGAGCGGCATCACGTCGCGGGTGCGCGGGCGATGCATCGCGACGCCGTGGCGATCCACCGGCACGCGGACGATCTGCTCGGCGAGGCTGGTGAGCGCGAGGAGCTTCAAACCGTCCTCGACGATCTCGACCAATGGCGTGCGCTGGTGCGCGAGATATTCGGCCAGCTTGGGGACGATCTTGTTGGTCCAGTTCGCCAAGGTGGCCTGGCGCCCGTTCCAGCCGACGGCGCGCTGGACCCACTTGGCCATGACGACCTGGCCGCTGTTGAGCTGGTCGGCGACGAGGCTGGAACGTCCGTAGATCATGCGGCCGTTTTCTTCGCCCACGCGGATCAAGTTGCCTTGGCCGATGCGGTCCAAGGCGGCGGGAACGCTGAGAGCGGGGACCAAGACGGATGCCGGATGCCGGATTCCTGACGCCGGATGGGGTTTGTCCGACTGAGTGGCTGCCTCCGGCTGTTCTTCATCCGGGATCCGGGATCCGGCATCCGGGATCAGCTCCTCATCCTTCGCCACCGCCTTCACGTCCTTCAGCGCCACTTCCTGCAATGCGCCCATCCGCTCCCATTCGCCCTGGCTGTTGAGGAACTCCTTCTCGCGACGGCGCACGTGGCGGGCGCGTTCGGCATCGGTCTGGAGACCGCAGGGCGTTTCGGGATGCTTCAGCGACTCCTCGACACCGAGGATGATCGGCTTGGTGGTGAAGAGGCGTTCCTGCACCTCGACGGCGGCGAGGAACGGCGACCGGCCCTGGACCGAGGCCGCGTGCATGATCCCGAGCAACGCGTTCCAATCCACCATGCCGCTGCGTGAAAGCCACGCCGGGCGGCCGTCGCGCAGGCGGATGTCGTTTTCCGTCACCAGCACGAAGCCCGTTTCATCGAGCCCGCGCCGACCGGCCCGGCCGAACATCTGGAGAATCTCGTCCGGCTGGATCGGGTGCTCCACATTGTCGCGGCGATAGGTCGCGGCGGCGAGCGCGACGCTGCGCAGGGAGAAGTTGATCCCGGCGGCCAGGCCCATCGTCGCGACCACGACGCGGAGCTGGCCCGCCTTGGCCAACGGCTCGATCACGCCCGCGCGCGCCGCGTAGCTCAGGCCGCTGTGATGGTAGGCGATGCGCGACTTCAGCATCCGCGCGAGGTTGTCGCCGACCATCGACTTCTGCTCGTGCGAGAGATGGAGCGGATTGGGATTGGGAAGAAAGCGCGCGAGTTCGGCGGCCAAAGTTTCCGTCGCCTTGCGCTGCGGGGCGAAGAGCAGCACCGGTCCCAGCCCTTCTGCCAAGGCCTTGGCGATGTTGCGCGGCCACACGCCCTTGATCTCCGACGGGACGTGGATGCCGATGTCGCGGACGTGCGCCTCCTCCAACGGCACGGGACGTTCCTCATGGCGCACCAGCACGGCCTTGCGGCCGAGACGCGACAGCCACTTCACGATGTG
>CBFGQE010000645.1:0-2244 GCA_965650815.1 uncultured bacterium | reverse complement strand
CCCCGGCTCCAACATTCCCAATGGTTCGGGCATTTGGCGCTTTCGCAGACGGTGTGGAGCTTCAGTTCGTCCAACAGCGAGCGCGTATGGGCGAAGGTGTCCGAAGTGGGGAGCGGGAGGCGCAACCATTCGGGGAGGCGGGGACGGGGTTTCAGACCGATCGGGGACGACGACGTCATGCGGCCGAGAATGTGTGACGTCTTGCCGCGTTCGCCAAGCGGGAACCCGGTGGTCGCTCCTGAAAACACCGGTTGCCAAGCCCGCCTCGAAGTCTAGCCTACCCGGTGGTCGGCTCGGAATTGGGTCCTAGCCGCGGCAGGCAGCGACGAGCGCAAGGAACGGTGAGCACGCGACGTATCAAAAGAACCGCTTGCCCAAAGTGTCCAACAATGAGACAACAATCCCGTTATGAAACACTCTGCTCTCCTCACGATGTGCAGCTTGGCCCTTTGGCTGGGTTGGGTTGGTTCGATCCAAGCGCAGTCTCTCGAAGGCGTCTCGAAGGTTCCTGTCCAGGCCAAGGCCGCCATTCAACCGGCGCAGTTGATGGCGGCCTTGTCCTTGATCGAATCCGGAGACAACGACCGGGCGGTAGGTCGCGCCGGAGAGGTGAGCCGCTACCAGATCATGCCGTTCGTCTGGCGGGCCTATGGGGGAGGCAATCCGAGGAATGCGGCGGAAGCCAAGCGTGTCGCCACCCGGATCATGGGAGACCGGATCGCCAAGTTTCAGGCCAAACACAACCGCCCGCCAACCATGGTGGAGGTTTATGCCCTTTGGCGATCCCCGGCCCGAGCCATGCAGCTCAAGCTGTCGGCAGCGGTGAAGGATTGCGGGCAACGCTTCTCGAACCTGGTCAAGGAGTCGCTGGAATACTGACCGCGCTCAGACCAAGCCCTTGAAGTTCGGATCGTCCAACCCCTTCAGCTCGCCAGTGCTGTCAGCGAACTGGTCCACCCCGGCCCCCATGCGGCGGAGCATGGAGACGTAGAGATTACAGAGCGGGGTGTTCTTCTCGTAGGTCAGGTGGCGGCCGGTTGCGAGGGAGCCGCCGCCTTTGCCGGCGAGAACGATGGGCAGATTGCGCGGGCTGTGTGCGTTGCCGTCGCGCATGCCCGCGCCGAAGAGGATCATCGAATTGTCCAACACGTTGCCGTCGCCTTCCTTGAAGGACCGGAGCTTTTCCAGCAGGTAGGCGTATTGGTCGAGGTGCCAGAGGTTGATCCGCTTGTATTCCTCCAGCTTGTCGGCGTGGTTTTCGTGGTGGGAAATCTCGTGGTGACCGCCCTTCACGCCGTCGAGGAAGGAGAAGTTTTTCCCGGAAACCGAGTTGCCGAACATGAACGTGCTGACGCGCGTGGAGTCGGTCCAAAAGGAGAGCGCGATCAGGTCCAGCATCAGGCGCGTGTGCTCGGTGTGGTCGCCGCGCCGCTCGGAGGCGCGGGCGGGATCGGCGTAATAGTCGGTGATGCGGCGGCCCAGCTTGTCGATCTCGGCGCGGACCAGCGGGTCCTCGTTCAGTTCCGCTTGGCGGCGTTTGGCGTCGAACTCGATGCGCTTCTCCACGGAGCGGACGGACGAGAGGTATTCGTCGAGCTTCCGTTGGTCGTTCTGGCTGACCCGTTTCTTGAGAGCCTTGGCGTCCTCCAGCACGAGGTCGATGACCGACCGGTCGCGCGAAGCGTCTTGGGGGCGACCTCCGGCGTTGGAACGGAAGAGCCGGTCGAAGGCGAGCTGCGGATTGATCTCCTTCGCCAGCGGGGTCGTCGGCGAACTCCAGGAGATGTGCGAGCCGTAGAGGCGGGTGTAGCCGACGTTCACGTCCACGCCCGTGGTGATGGGTTCAAGACCGAGTTCCAACGACGGCAGCGGCGTGAGATTGCCGACGCGGGCGGCGGCGACCTGGTCCATGGAGGTGCCGCTGCGGAGATTGCTGCCGGTCGTGCGGTGGATGGTCTGGCCGGTGAGGAAACCGCCGGTCTTCACGTAATGGCCGTCGCCGGTGTTGGCGTTGGCGTTCCACAGCTCGGTCAGGACGAGCAGGTCTTTCTTGAACGGGGACAACGGCTGAAGAATTTCCGACAGCTCGAAGTCCGCACCCGCTCCCTTGGGCGTCCAATGATGCGGATTCACGCCGTTGGCCATGTAGAGCACGGCCATGCGGACGGGGGGCGCGCCGGTGGCTGGACCGGTTGCGCCGAACGCCCGGAGCGATTCCAGCAACGGCAACGCCATCATGGCACC
>CBFGQE010000644.1:0-2255 GCA_965650815.1 uncultured bacterium | reverse complement strand
CACGGCTTCTGGGCCCCGTTCGGACTGACCACGGCGGAGCGGCGGCACCCGGAGTTTCGTTCCCGCGGCTGCTGCGGCTGTGAATGGGACGGTGCGGTCTGGCCCTTCGCCACGTCGCAGACGCTGGGAGGGCTGGCGAATGTGCTGCGAAGCGAGGCTCGGGTGAGGGGACTTCCGATCTCGTCCTCCGACCATTTCGCCGCCTTCATGGCCTACGTCCGTTCCCACCGTTTCGATGGTAAACCCTACATCGGCGAATACCTCGACGAGACCACCGGCCAATGGCTCAAGGGCCGACAGGAACGCAGCCGCTACTACAACCACTCCACCTTCGCCGACCTCGTCATCTCTGATCTGGTCGGGCTGCGTCCGCGTGCGGACGGTATCGTGGACCTACAACCGCTGCTGCCCGCCGGCACGTGGGATTGGTTTTGTTTCGATGGCGTGCGGTTTCACGGCCGCAGCCTGACCGTGCTTTGGGACAAGGACGGGAGCCGCTATGGGCGTGGAGAGGGCTTGCAGGTGCTGGTCGATGGCCAAGTCGTCGCCCGCTCGCCGCGCTTGGAGCGGTTGGAAGGGAGGTTGGAGTGAAGCCAACTGCAGGAGTCGATGGGGGTAGAAGCCCAAGCCCTCTCCCCCGGCTTTCAGCCACTCTCTCCTCAGGGGTGAAGGGCTTTCTTCTGTGTGACCAACGACCTGCCGGAGCGGATGAAGCGTCGCGTCTCCGTTGGATCTCTTCCTTTCGTGCTTGGTTCGCGGGTCTCGTGTTGATCGCGTTGCCGCTCCAAGCTGCCGAACGCCCCGTGCCGTGGATCTCCGAGGGAGCCGAGGGTCGCCTGCGCTACGATGCCGACGAACGCGGCAACCGCGTGCCGGATTTTTCAACCGCTGGTCACGCTGGAGGTGATCGGCCAATCCCCGAGGCACCGGTGCGGATGTTCGTTTCCGCAGAAACCGGCGATGCAACGGACCGAATCCAACGGGCGCTAGACCATGTGGCCGGATTGCCGGCGGATTCCAACGGGCTGCGTGGGGCCGTCTTGTTGTTGAAAGGACGGCATGAAGTTCTGGGCGGTCTTCTCCTGACCAACTCCGGTGTGGTGCTGCGCGGGCAGGGGATGGGCGAGGACGGCACGGTGTTGTTCGCCGCCGGCACGGATCGGCGGACCTTGGTGCGGATCGCGGGGAGAAACGACTTCACAATCCAGAGCAACGCATCGTGGCAAGTGGCCGACGCGCAGGTGCCGGTGGGGGCGACCCGTTTGCAGATGAAGTCGAGCGAAGGTTTGTCGTTGGGCCAACGTGTCCGCGTGATTCGACCTGGCACGAAGGCATGGATCGAGCGGCTCGGTATGGCGGAATACGGCGGCGGCATCGGCGGCGGATGGAAAGAGGGCACGCGGGATCTGCGCTGGGAACGGGAGATCCGCGGGATCGACGGAGACACGGTCACGCTCGATGCGCCGATCACGACGGCGCTGGAGGCGGAGTTTGGCGGCGGCTGGATCGAGGCCGTGGATTGGCCAGGACGCATTCGCCAAGTGGGCGTCGAGAATCTGCGGCTCGTTTCCGCGTTCGAGCCAACTAATCCCAAGGACGAAGAGCACGCGTGGTGCGCGATCACGCTGGAGGCCGTGGAGGACGCGTGGGTGCGGCAAGTGACAGCGGAACATTTCGCTGGATCGATGGTCGCTATCTACGAAACGACTCGGCGGGTGACGGTCCAGGATTGTCTGTCGTTGGCTCCGGTGTCGGAGATCGGCGGCTATCGGCGGCACACGTTCTTCACGATAGGCCAGCAGACGCTCTTCCTGCGCTGCTTCGCGGAGAACGGGCGACACGACTTCGCCGTGGGCGATGGTGCGACGGGCCCCAACGTCTTCCTTCAGTGCGAGGCGAGCGGTGCCTTGGCCGACAGCGGGCCCATCGAGGCATGGGCCTCGGGCGTGCTCTACGACAACGTGGTGATCGACGGAAACGCGCTCACGCTCGGGCGTCGCGGGACCAGTGGTCCGGGGCCCGGTTGGGCGGCGGCCAATTGCGTGGTTTGGCAATGCAGCGCGGCGATCATCCGAGCCTGGAATCCGCCGACGGCGCGGAACTGGGTCTTTGGCGGCTGGGCGCAGTTCGACGGCGACGGCGAATGGCGCGAGTCGAACAGCTTCGTCTCGCCGGACAGCCTCTATGCGGCGCAGTTACAGGATCGTTTGGGCGAAGCGGCGGCGGAGCGGTTGAAGCTCATGCCCCGGTCGCGC
>CBFGQE010000643.1:0-2261 GCA_965650815.1 uncultured bacterium | reverse complement strand
CGATCTCCAGCGGGCAGAACCGGGTCAGGGAGGATTGCAGGAGGTTGAACCCGACGAAGGCGGTGAACCAAAGCCAATTCGGGCTGTGGAAATGAGCCAAGGCCAGGCTGACGAGGATAAAAGTGCCGGCGACGAGCCGGACGATGCGTTCGGTGGTCATAGGGGATAGGCCAAATTGCTGGCTTTGAATTCGGTTTCCAAAATGGAGCAGGCTGCCGGCGTAGCGCAGGTTTCCAAACCTGCTGTATCGCCGCACTTCCAAGTCGGCAGGGTGACGAGTTGGAAGTGCGCCCAGAGACTCCCAAGCCCCCGCAAGTTTGGAAACTTGCGACACAGCAGGCTTGGAAGCCTGCGCTACGTGGTCCGTCTCTAAGCCCTCTGCGGCGTTCGGGTTTAGACCCGGAATCCGGAATCCGGGATCAGGCATCCGCTCCGATGCCGGATGGGGAGCGTCACGGCGTGTCATTTCGCCACCGGCAATCCGGCGTCGGACCACGCTTTGAAGCCGCCGTCGAGATGGTAGAGCACGGGGAATTTCAGCTTCTTGAAGACCGGCAGCGACTGCTTGCTGCGGTTCCCGGACGCGCAATGCACCAGGTAGGTCTTGCTGGGATCGAGCGCGGCGAGGCGCTGCTCGAAGTCGGCGGCCTTGAAGTCGATGTTGACCGCGCCGGGCACGGCACCGGCCTTGAACTCTTCCGGCGTGCGAACGTCCAGGACCACGACCGTCTTGGCATCGACCAGCTTCTTGGCCTGAGCGGCATCGACGTGTTTGACGACGGTTTCGCCGGGCTGGGCCGGGGCTTCGGCGGCGACGGCGTTGGAGCGCAGGGCGGCGAAGGCAAGGAGCGCGCCGCCGCAGACGAGGGTGAGGAGCAAGGTTTTCATGAATCGTTTCCACCCGCACCGAGCCGCGATCGGGCGAAAGGTTACAAGGCCGTTGCACGGCAAACGGCTTCCCCTCGCCGCCATAACCGCATATCTCCAATCGCGAGCCGCCCACCGTGAATCCCGTTTCCAGCCAATCCAGCCGCCCGGACGAAGACGCCCACTGGGTGCGCCTTGCCCAGGCCGGATCGCTGGAGGCGTTCGAGACGCTCGTCGGTCGCCACGAACGGCTGATCTACACCATCGCCCGCCGGATCACGGCCAACGACGAGGACGCGCAGGACGTGACCCAGCAGACGTTCCTCTCCGCGATGGAGGGGCTGGCAGGCTTTCGCGGCGACGCGAGTTTCAGCGGCTGGTTGCGCCGCATCGCCACCCACGCCGCGCTCAAGATCCTCCGCAAGCGCCGGGGTTTGCCGACCGTTTCCCTCGAGGCCGCCACGGAGCCCGAGGAAGGCTACGACACCGTGCCGCATCCCGAGTTCATCGCGGACTGGAAGGAATCGCCCGACGCGCTGGTGGAGAAACACGAGACGGCCCGGTTGATCGACGAAGCCCTCGCGCGCCTCGACGAGAAACACCGGCTGGTCTTCCTGCTGCGCGACGTGGAGGGGCTCTCGGTGAAGGAAACGGCGGAACAGCTCGGACTGAGCGAGGCCAACGTGAAGGTGCGTCTGCTCCGCGCCCGGCTCCAGCTCCGCGAACAGCTCACCGGCACGCTCGGCGATCCCACCAAACGGCTCGCCCCCCATCGCCACGACGAGGCCGGCTGATGGAACGCCGTTGGATCATCGTCCAGAACGCGCTGACCCTGGCGGTGCTGGTCTTGGGCTGGAGGTTTCCGGGACCGAGCTCGGGTGCCTGGGTCCAGTTTCTCGCCGGTCTGTTGTTGTTGAGCGGAGCAGGTCTCGGGATTTCCGGCGCCGTGGCGCTGGGGCCCAATCGCTCGCCGCATCCGCGTCCGCTGGAGAACGCCCAGTTGGTCCAACACGGCATCTACCGCCACGTGCGGCACCCGCTCTACGGCAGCCTCATGCTGCTGGCGGCGGGCTGGGCTTTGGCGCATCTGAGCTGGCCAGCGGCCATTACCGGAACCGGGCTCGGTGCTTGGCTCTGGGCCAAGGCCGATCTGGAAGAGCGGTATCTGCGGGAGCGCCATTCCGGATATGCGGACTACGCGCGACGGACCCGAAGGTTCATTCCGTTGGTTTGGTAACAAGAAGGAGCGCGGTCCATCCGTCTCAGCCCTTCCCGGCGGGAAACTTTTCCTTCCAGCGCTCGCGGAGCACGGAGTGGAGCTTTTGCCGAAAAGGGACCGGCAGCTCGTAGGGTTGGCCGTCCTTGTAGAGGGTGATGGTCTTGCGGATGTTGTC
>CBFGQE010000642.1:0-2268 GCA_965650815.1 uncultured bacterium | reverse complement strand
AGGTGCGCTACGGCGACTTCCGCACCCTCACGCGCCAGATCTCCGTGGAGGAACCGCTGACCGAAGCCCGGGAAATCTACCGCCTCGGCTGCTGGTTGCTCGGCCGGGAACGGCTCGTCCACCAGCCGCTGCGCCTGATCGGCCTGGGCGTGAGCGGATTGTCGGAAGGTGTGGAGCGGCAGCTGGTGCTGGCGCTGGATGGAGCCGGCCGAGCAACCTGAAAGGTTGCCATCCATTAGCCGGGGGTCGAGGAGCGCGCAGTGCGACGACACCCCCGGTGCCCGCGCCAAGGCGGCTGCATCGCAAAGCGATGCCATCAACGCAGTGCGAACGGCGATGCCACCCCTTCAGGGTGCCAGATGCTTCGGGACGCTTCCGGGGGTGTCGCTGCGCTCACCCCCGGCTAATGGATGCCAACCCTCCGGGTTGGGCGATCCTGCTGGATCAGCCCCATCTCCAACTTCAAGTTGCCGCCCCTCCCGTTTCCCTGCCACGCTCCGCGCCCTCATGGATCCGCGCGCCCATCGCCTCGCCGCCCAGGTCATCGAACTCGCCACGCCCGAGCGCCCGGCCGACGCCGTGTTGCGCCTCGTCCTGCGCGAGGCCGGCCACGTGCAGCCCCGCACCGCCGAGCACACCGCCCGCGCCGTCTTCACCTACTACCGCTGGGTCGCGTGGACCGATGCCGCCGCGCCCGTGGCCGAGCGTTTGCAGCAGGCGCTGGAAACCGCCGCCCGCTTCCGCGAACAGCCCGGCTCCTTCTCCGACGAGGAACTGCTCCGCGCCGTGCCCGAGTGGGTCCGCAGCGAGGTGGATTGTTCCCCCGCCTGGCTGCGCGCGCTCCAGCAGGACCGCGCGCTCTGGGTCCGCACCCGGCCCGGCGAAGCCTCGTGGTTCGCCGGCAAGTTCCTCCCCTCCCATCTGCCGCAACAGCCGCTCGCGCCCGACGCCGTGCGCTACGACGGCAAGACCGATCTCTTCAAGACCCCGGAGTTCCAGGCCGGCCAGTTCGAGATCCAGGACATCGCCTCGCAGGCCATCGGCACCTTGTGCAGGCCGCGCCACGGCGACTTCTGGTGGGACGCCTGTGCGGGCGAAGGCGGCAAGACGCTCCACCTCTGCGACCTGATGGAGAACAAGGGCGTGGTCTGGGCCACCGACCGCGCGGAGTGGCGGCTCAAGCAGCTCCAGCTCCGGATGAAGCGGGCCAAGCTCTTCAACTACCGCGTCGCCCCGTGGGACGGCGGACCCGTGCCGCCGCGCGAGGGAAAGTTCAACGGCGTCCTCGTCGATGCGCCCTGCTCCGGTCTCGGCACCTGGCAGAAGAACCCGCACGCCCGCTGGACCACGCGGCCGAAGGACGCGGCCGAACTCGCCGCCGTGCAGCTCCAGTTGCTGGAGAACGTCGTCGGCAGCCTCAAGAACGGCGGCCGCCTGCTCTACGCCGTCTGCACGTTGACCCGCTCGGAAACGACCGACGTGGTGAAGGCCTTCTCCGCGAAACACCCCGAGCTCGTGCCCTGTCCGCTCACCGAGAACGGCCCGGCGGAGATGTTCCTCTGGCCCCAGGACCTCGGCGGCAACGGCATGTTCATCGCCGCCTGGAAGAAGCCGAAGAACAAGGCGGGGCAGAGCGACGAATCCGCCGACGAAGGTTGAGCGGCACAACCGCCGCGCCCGAATTTTTCCTTGAGCCGAAAAGGGGCGACAGTGACCTTGCCCGAGCCCAATGGAGACGGACCCTTCCAACCGCTGGTGTCGGATCACGACACGCCTGTGCTGCTTTCTGCTTGGGTTCGCTGCCCTCTTCCCGAATGCCCGCGCGGCCGTCTGGCATGTGCGGAAGGAAAGCTCCGGCCCGATCCCCGACGGAAATTCCTGGGCGTCCGCCCACAGCTCCATCAATGCCGCCCTGACCAGCGCGGCTCCCGGTGACGAGATCTGGGTCGCCGCCGGAGACTACCGGGAAAGCATTGAGGTTCCCGACGGCGTCGCGCTCTTCGGCGGATTCCAGGGGACGGAGACGGCTCGGGAGCAGCGTCGCTGGATGGTGCATCGGTCCGTGCTCCGAACTCCGCCACGGATCCACGAGGCGAGCCTCGTCGAACCTCCGGGACCGTTGGTCCGGTTCGGTCCGTCCGCCGGTCCAGCGACGCGCTTGGATGGATTCCATCTGCTCGGCAACAGATCCGACATCGCCCCCGCCATTTACATCCCGGGCGGTGCCCCCGTCGTGGCCAACAACGTGATCGCCTCCCACAGCGCGGA
>CBFGQE010000641.1:0-2269 GCA_965650815.1 uncultured bacterium | reverse complement strand
AGCTACTTCATCGAGTGGAGCCCGACGACGTTGCCTTCCGTGTCCTGGATGAGGCCGATAAAGCCGTGTTCCCCGATGGCGAAGCGGTGCTTCACGATCGCTCCACCGGCCGGGACCGTGCGGGCCAGCACGCCGTCGAGATCGCCCTCCACGTTCAGATAGACGAGCGTGCCGCCCATGCCGGGATTGAAGCCCGCCATGAAGGTCAGCGCGCCACCGACGCCGTTTTCGTAGTCGCAGGGAAACATCGCCATCCGGCTGTTCTCCATCGCGCAGTCCTGCATCTGGGTCTGGAGGATGGTTTCGTAGAACTTCTTGGCCCGGGGGAGATCGGCGACGAAGAGCTCGAACCAGTTCACGGCGTTTTTCTTGGGAGTCATGGAATTCAAGGAATGGAGTGGTTGGTCAATGTTCCCGGCCACCACCAAGGGGCCGAAGAACGGGACCACTCTGCCGAAGCCCGCTGACAACCCTATGTCAGCAGGGTTTCGCGGCCTGAAAAATCCTCACGGAACCTTCTCGGGCCTTTGCAGCCGATACAGGAGCCAGCCGATCCCGCCGCCGACGAAGAGGCCATAGACCACGCCCCAGAGCGTCATCCCGAGAGGCGACCGGTCCAGCGTGCGCCAGATCCATTCGCCGAGGAAATACCCCTCCAGATTCGCCGCGACCGTCGCGAGAAGGGTCCGCAGGAAGAGGTTCATCCTTCCGAAGGCCGAGACCAGCACGAGGTGGAGCAACACCGCGCCCAACAGCGTTCCCAGAAACTCCCCCCAGAACCGCCGCACCCCGAACCAGCCCAGGCACCAGCCGATCCCGTAGAGCGCGAACCCCAGCGCGAACACGCCGGCGAAACGCCGCAGGTTCCCCGGTCCCGGCACGAGCCGGCCGAGCAACACGCCGCCCAGCCCCATGAACATTCCCGTCCACAACACATAGGCTCCGGCCACGCCCAGGGTCCGGTAGATCGCCCTTTCCGCCACCGCCACGCTGCCGAACACCGCGAGGCTGGCGATCAGGAACCCGGCCGCGCCCCACGCCGTCGCGGTCCAGAGACTAGGCGACGGCGGAAGGGCTCCGCCATTGCGCGCGCGCATCGATTCCGCATCCAGTCCGGCCCAGCTCATGCAGCAGAAGACAACCGCGGGAGGCATCCGGATACAACCTTGCAGCGACATCCGCCGGTCTCGCCCGGCGCGAGGAAATCGTGCTTGCCCTGAGAAGCGGTTCCCGCAACTTCGTCCGACATCAGTTTGCCACGCAGCTTTCTCAACCAACGCGACCACCGTTTTATGGGCAAAATCTACAACAACATCGTCGAAACCGTCGGACGCACCCCGCTGGTCCGGCTGAACAAGGTCACCGCCGGGCTGGAAGCGACCGTTCTGCTCAAGTGCGAGTTCTTCAACCCGCTGGGCAGCGTGAAGGACCGCATCGGCATGGCCATGATCGAGGACGCGGAGAAGAGCGGCATCTTGAAGAAGGACACGGTCATCGTCGAACCCACCTCCGGCAACACCGGCATCGCCCTCGCCTTCGTCGCCGCCGCCAAAGGCTACAAGCTCATCCTCACCATGCCCGAGACCATGTCGCTGGAGCGCCGCACGCTCCTCGCCATGCTCGGTGCAAAGCTCGTCCTCACCCCGGGCGCGGAGGGCATGAAGGGCGCCATTGCCAAGGCCCAGGCCATCGCCGCCGAGACGCCGAACGCGTGGATTCCCCAGCAGTTCGAAAACCCGGCCAACCCCGCCATCCATTCCAAGACCACCGGCCCTGAGCTCTGGGAAGACACCGACGGCAAGATCGACATCCTCGTGGCCGGTGTCGGCACGGGCGGCACGATCACGGGCGTCACCGAATACATCAAACCGAAGAAGCCCAGCTTCCAGGGCATCGCGGTCGAGCCCAAGGATTCGCCCGTCATCTCCCAGACCTTGGCCGGGCAGCCGATCAAGCCCGGTCCGCACAAGATCCAGGGCACCGGCGCTGGCTTCGTGCCGAAGAACCTTCATCTCAAGGACAGCGCCGGGAACCCGCAGATCGTGGAATGCGTCCAAGTGTCGAACGACGACGCCTTCGCCATGGCCCGCCGTCTGGCCAAGGAAGAAGGCCTGCTGGTCGGCATCTCCACCGGCGCGAACGTGATCGCCGCCATCGAGGTGGCGAAGCGCCCGGAGAACAAGGGCAAGATCATCGTGACCGTGGCCTGCTCCACCGGCGAACGCTACCTCAGCACCGCGCTGGCGGCCGAAGCCAAGGCCGAGGTCGG
>CBFGQE010000640.1:0-2287 GCA_965650815.1 uncultured bacterium | reverse complement strand
GACGAACGGAACGAAGCTCCTACGGCGCTTTCGACGCCATGTATTTCGCCACGGCTTCAGCGCGGGAACGCACGTGCATCTTCTCATACACGCGCTTGAGGTAGCCGTGGATGGTCTCGACGCTGAGGCCGAGCTTCTCCGCGATCTCCTTGTTCGAGTAGCCGCCGGAGAGCAGCACGAGCACTTCCTTTTCCCGCGCGCTCAGGCGCACCAGTTCGTCGCGCTGCTTGGCGCGGTCGCGGAAGTAGGCCGCGATGCGCCGGGCGATGCCGCTGGTGATGGGCACCCCGCCCTGGAGCACGTCCAGCAGGCCTTCGCGCAGATCCTCCGGCCGGGCCTGCTTGAGCAGATAGCCGTCGGCCCCGGCTTCCAACGCGGGGAAGACCATCTCCTCGTCGTCGGACGCGGTGAGGATGAGGATGCGGGTCTCGGGCATCAGCTCCTTGAGCTTGGCGGTGCATTCGATGCCCGACATGCGCGGCAGGAAGATGTCCATCAGGATCACGTCGGGCCGCACGATCGGGATCTCGCGCAGCGCGTCCTCGCCGGTGGGACAGGCGCAGACGCACTTGAAGTCGCCGAAGGTCTCCAGCAGCCGCGTCCAGCGTTCGCGGATGTCCTTCTGGTCCTCGACCAGGGCGACGCGGCGGACCTGGGCGGAAGTGGCGACGGAAGCGGGCATGGAATCGGCGGGCATGATGTTGACGCCGCCATTCAACCACGGTTTCCGGCCGGGGTGGAATCCTTCTTTGCGGTTGCCTCGCCGGACAACGACCGCGCGAAGCGCCGCCACGCCGGAGGATTGAGCGGCAACTGGAACTCCACCCGGCAACCCCGGCCCGGGCGGCTGAAGATCTCGCAATGGCCGCCCACCTCGACCGCGCGCTGCTGCATGTTCGAGAGGCCGTTGCGGTGCGGGTCGGCCTCGGCGGGATCGAAGCCCAGCCCGTTGTCCTCGACCACGACGACCAGCACGTCGTCGTCCCAGCGGCAGCGCAGATGGACCTCGGTGGCGCCGGAGTGGCGGACCACGTTGTTCAACGCCTCCTTCACCGCGAGGAAAAGGTTGCGGCGCGTGCCGACGTCGCAGGGCACGGCGGGCGGTTCGCGTTCGATGTCGAACCGGCAACGGATTGGCGTCGAGCGCAGGAAGGTCTCGGCGTATTTGCTCACGTAGGAGACGAGGTCGCGCACCGTGTCGCGCTGGGAATTGATCACCCAGATGGTCTCGTTCATCGAGCCGAGGAGCCCGCGCGCCTGTTCGCAGAGCTGCGTGATCTGGGTGCGGATGGCGGAGTTGCGCGGCAGGTCGGTCTGCGTGGTCTCGCCGAGAAGCACGAGCTTGGTCAGGCCGGCGGTGAGATCGTCGTGGATGTCGCGGGCGATGCGGGCGCGTTCGCGCCGGACCACCTGCTGCTCGCGCGACTGGATGACGAGACGGCTGCCGAGATAGAGGCAGATGAGGATGACCACGCCGCAGACCGTGGCCAGCGAGGCCTGGAACCAGCCCCTTTGCCAGAAGTAGATCTCCACCGGGAAGAGCTGCGGGGCCAGCTTCGCCGAGGAGAAGCCCGAGCTCTTCCAAGGCGCGCCGCCGAAAGGAGCGACCACCACCGCCCTCCGCCACGACGGGTCCGGCTGTGCGCGTTTTTCCCACCCCGGCTCATCGGCCGAAACGACCCGCCATTCCGTGTCGGAGCCGAACTCCAGCAGCGAGCCGTCCGCATACTCGATCCGCAGCCCCAGCAGCAGGCCCGCCCAGTCGAAGTCGTTCACTCCCGTCACCGCCAGCACATGCCGCCCGGGCGGCAGCAGCAGCGAGACGTCGTATTCCGTCAGGATGCGCCAATCCGCCCCCTGGCCCAACCTGCGGCCGTCGAGGTGCAGGCGGTAGAAATTGTCCGCAGCGATCCGCAGGCGGGCGTTCGTCACCGAGGCGCCGGACGGGATCTCGAACGCTCGCCAGAACCCGATCTCCTGCTGCGGCTTCATCTCGGCGGACCAGATCCAGCTCCCCACCCCGAACACCGGGTCCCCTTCCGCCACCCGGACGGGCGAAATCTCCACCCCGTCGAGCAGGCTCAGGTTCGTCTGCGCCCGCGCCGCCCCCGCCGCGAGCCAGGCGAGGACGAGAGCCGTCCACACGCACCACGCCGCTCGGCGGAACGGCGCGCTTGGTCTTTGGTGAATGATCCGACCCATGGACACAACCGGGTGAACTGGATGGACGATGAAACACCTCCGTCTATTGAGGCAATGTTTGTCCTCCGCCGGAATGCCGCTACCC
>CBFGQE010000639.1:0-2293 GCA_965650815.1 uncultured bacterium | reverse complement strand
AGGCGAAGGGCAAGGCCCACAACATCACCTGCCTGAACAACCTCAAGCAGTGGGGGCTGGCCACCCAGCTCTACGCTTCGGACAACAACGACTTCCTTCCACCGGACGGCACCCCGAACCCAAACCCGAACTACACCGGCAGCGGCTGGTATGTGGAGCTGCCCAAGATGATCGGGGTGAAGCCCTACTTCTCGAACGAGTGGCTCCAGGTGGAAGGCTCGCGCCCCGGGGGCAATCTCTGGGTCTGCCCGTCGAACGATCGCGGAGCGACGAACAACCGTCTCTTCCACTACTGCCTGAACCAGGGAGTCAGCGACACCGGAGAGGCGAACAGGGCGCGCAAACTGGGAACCATTCCCAGCCCGGCCGCCACCGTTTGGCTGTTCGACAGCAAGAACAAGCCCGCCGTGGGCCCCGCCAACTACGTCCATACCAACCTTCATTCCAAGGGCGCTCAGTTCACCTTCCTCGACGGGCACGCCAAGCTCTTCAAAGCTCCCGAGTATTGGGACTTCGCCACCAATAAGGGCCGGACGAACAACGCCGACTTGGTCTGGGAACCTTGAGTCTTGGCTTCTGTGGCGGCTAACGGGCGTTCGCCGGAAACACCTTCGGTTATTCGGCACTCCTCATACGCTCCACTTTCCGCGCCCATCTCAGCGCCAACCAGAACGGTCCCGCGCAGAACACGCCGAAGGAGCAGTCCACCGCGATGTGCCACCAAGGGATGCCCCGGATCGGTCCGAAGACCAGCGCCCACGGCACGACCAGCGCGCACGCGATCAGGCCGAACTGGAAGAGCCAGACGTTCCGCACCGGATCACGCCACGCTCCCACATACAGCACCGCCAGGACGAGGTGGGCGAACGCGAGCCAATCGGTGCCGTAGAAGAGGAAGGGCGCCTGCGCCTCCGTCGCTCTCAAGCCCGCGAGCAGCGTCGCCACCCAGTCCGCCACCGCGTTGCCCTCGATTCCGACGACGTGTTGGGCCAGCTCCAGCTGCCAGACGAGCGGGATGGCGCTGAGTCCGCTCAGGACCAGGCCGATGATCACAAGGCCGACCATCCAGCGGATGCGACGGAGCAGGGGTTCAGATTTCGACGGGCGCATTGTGCAGATGGGAACGGGCCAACCATTGAGCTTTTCGAGAAGGAGGGCGAGCGCCAGATGGGGAACCCGGCCGACAGGGTTGTAGGCCCGGTCCCCGGACCGGGCGCGGGCGCTCTCATCGCCGTAGCGGCGCGGTCTCAACCTCGTTTGGCCGGCTCACCGAATACTTCCCGTCCAGACAATCGCCCCAGTGCTGGAGGAAGAAGCGCTTCTCCGTGGGCAGGACCGTGTCGGCGCGGCCGATGAACGGACGCAGCGCGGTCGTCATCTGGAGCAGCACGAAGACGAAGATGAAGGTCCAGCAGGCCAGGCCGGTCTGGCTGCGGGCGCGGAACTGGTCGAAGCCGCGCAGCATCAGCCGCAGTCCGAAGATCACGCCCACCACGCCGAGCACGAGATGGAGGAAACCCATCGCGACGAGGGATTCGGTCGATTGCGAGAAGACCCAAGCCACCGGGGCGAAGCTGAGGAGCAGCACCGTCAGCAGCGCGAGCATCGAGGCCAGCATGCCGGCCACTTCGCCCAACGTGGCGCGCGCGCCTCCGAGGCAGGCGAAGACATAGAGGCTCGGCAAACAGATGGCCCCGGCGAAGAGCAGCCCGCCCACCAGCTTCACCGGCGAAAGCCAGAGCTGTTCGTGCCCCGAGAACGTGCCCATGACGAAGCCATAGACGAGCCCGCAGCCCACGATGATGCCGAGCATCCAGCCGAGCATCCGCCCCACACCGGCGTCGCGCAGATGTCCGGGCAGGCTTTCGGGACGGCGCACCAGTGCCTCGATCGCGCCGAAGGCGGAGGTGACGGGCGGTGCGGCTTCGGGGCTCGGAACCAAAGGGTCGGCGGCGGGGAGCGGCGGAGGATTGGGGAAGGAGTCGTTCATGGTTTCAGGAAGTGGAGGGTGGAGAAGGAGGGATGTCTCTGGGTCTTGGTTTCAGCGGAAAACGACGGCGAAGGCGTGGCCGAACGCCTCGAAGAAATTGCCCCGGAACGCGTCGGCCCGGAGGAACTGCACGTCCAGTCCGGGGGAGCCGAAGAACGGCCGCGCGATCCAGGTGAGCTGCGTTCCGAGCAGGAAGTTGCCGGTCAGCCACGCGAGCAGCACACGCCAGCCGACGGCCTGGCCCCCGAGGCGTTGCAGCAGGCGCAGCAGGCGGACGTTCGCCGCGACTCCGGCGAAGGCGAT
>CBFGQE010000638.1:0-2293 GCA_965650815.1 uncultured bacterium | reverse complement strand
CAGCGGCGCCCACACATCCGGATCGGCGGCGGTGCGGCCGTAGGACTGGTCGGTCGTCTGCGCTCCAAACTCCACGGAATCGAGCACAGCGTTCAGGTTCGCGTCGGTGTCGGTCAGGAAGACCTGTTCCCCGGATTTCGACAGTTTGAAGCTGGCGTGCAGGCCGGGTGAATCGGTCCCGTCTTCGTCGGCCCAGACCACCAGATAGCCGTTGGCGGGGATGACCGTGCCCGCCGGGAACTGCCACTTGCGCGGGTTGTTCGGCTCGTCGCTGAGATGACAGCCGGTGAGGTCCACGTCGGAGTCGCCGAGGTTGCGCAGTTCGATCCAGTCCTCCCGCTCGCCCTGCGGATCAGTCGCGCCGGATTCGTTGTCGGCCAGGATCTCGTTGATCACGACCACGGAGTTCGACGCGGAGGTGAGCGCGACGCGGTAGCTGTAGGTGTCGCGTTCGGCGCGGGCGGGGGAGAAGCGCGCGGCCTTGGCCGGATTCGCCGAGCGGGCCTCCACATAGTAGCGGACCTTGGTCCCGGCCGGGTAGTTCGTGGTGAATCCGCCGAAAGCGCCATCGCCCGCCGCGCCGTCGCCGTGCGCGCCGTCGTCGAACATCGGGTTGACGGCGAATTTCCCGTAGTCCGCGCCGCGATGGTAGAGCCAGACGGAATCCAGCCCGTTCGTTCCCACGGACTGGACCACGGCGGTCACGACGCCGACCTCCGTGGCGGTGGGCAGCACGGACGGATCGGACACCGAAACGATGGCGGGCGGCACGGGCGTCAAAGCGGCGTTCGTGCGAAGGTAGTTGTAGCGGTTCGTCACGTGGGTGCGGAGCGCGACCAGGTCGTTGGTGTAGGAAGCGAGGGTGAAGCCCTTGTTCGGATCGGCGACGATGGCGGCGGCGCTGAGGCGGTGGAGCTGCTGGATGAGCGGCGTCATCACCGCGGGGTTGTAGTTTTCCTCCAGCACGGTGCGCATGTGGGCCAGGTAGCGCTGGCGCAGCTCCTGGTTGGCCAACAGCCGGTAGATCAGCGGCCGGTTGTTCAGCCGGGCGTTGCCGCCGGTGGCATTGTAGCCGACGAGCGGGGAGAGCGTGACATCGCCGACGGTGAAGGCTTCGTTGCCGTCGTGTTCGACCGGTGCGATGCGGCCGCTCTCGACCTCGTAGTAGAAGCCGTAATCGGCGCCCTTGTTCCAGTAGCTGTCGTCGTCGGTGAAGATGTTTTCCAGCGCGAGGAACCACAGCCAATCATCCACCGCCCACGCGTCCTCCAGCACGGTGCGGAGCGTGTTCGTGGGCGTGGTGTTCAGCGCACGGATGGCGTTCACCAAACGGTGCCAGGCGACGTTGGTGTCGGTCGCGGAGGTGTTCTTCAGCGCGTAGTGCGCGCGGTAGGAGGCGAGGTTCGTGGTGTTGAGGTAGGCGAAGGCGGAGTTGGAACTGGTGAAGCCGGCACCCCCGCCGCCTCCGCCCGTTGCGGCGTTGGGCGCGCGCCAACGGTCGCCGTCGTTGCTCGGGAAATACTTCTCCAGCAGGTCGCCGTTCTCCTGCTCGATCAACGAATAGACGCCCCAGAAGGAGCCGTTGATGAAGACGCGGCACATCGCGCCCTCGGGGCACGGGGTGTATTGGCTCATGACATGGAAGTAGAGCGGCTCCCGCATGAGCGTCTCGTCGCCGAAGGCGTTGTTCAGATTGAGGGTCGAATAGTCCATCAGATTGGCGGCGGAGTTCGTGTGGTCGATCTCCAGGTTGATGGACTTCTTGGTCCCGGCCATCGAGAAGGAGGTGTTGCCCTTGTAGCGCGCGCCGACGCCGTAGTTGGTCGCGCCGTTGTCCAACGCCAGCACGCAGAGGACATTGGTCTCGGCGGTGCGTCCGGCGGTGAGCTGGGTGTTCCAGTTGGCCGAGGCGAAGGTCAGATACAAGGTGCGGAAAACCGTCGAATCATACAGGCCATCGGTCTTCACCGCGCGGTAGAACTTGATCCCGCCGACGGTGGCGTCGCCGATGGAACGCCAGACGGCGTTGGTCGCGTTGCCGGAGAGAAGCGTGCCGAGATTCGTCTCCACGGTCCAAGCGGCGAGATCGGCAGTGGACTCGATCCGCCAGTCGTCGTCCTTGTCGCCATCGACCTGGACCATGGTGTTGGTGCCGAGCACGAGCAGCCGCAGCGCGCCGTCGGCGGCCCGGGATGAAACCGGCGAGAAGCCGCAGACCAGCGTGAAGACGAGCAGGAGAAACGACGTTTTCATGGGACGAGGGAAAGGAACCACAGATGGACACGGATTCACA
>CBFGQE010000637.1:0-2294 GCA_965650815.1 uncultured bacterium | reverse complement strand
ACAACTCCGCCACCGTCACGGGTGTCACCACCCAGAGCACCCCGCTCGCCCTGGTCGAGAGCAACGGCTCCGCCGCCCTTGGCGTCACCGGCACCTGGGCCTCGACCGGCACCTGGGCCGCTCGCACGGAGACCGGCACCCCCGCCGCCAAGACCGCGCATGGCAAGCTCATCCACGGCTACATCGAGAGTCGCGCCGCCACCGGCGCCACCGTCAGCCTCGCGAACATCCCCTATGGCACCTACGACGTCTACGTCTACGTCGCCGGTGGCAACGGAGGCGCCCGCGTCGGCTCGGTCTCGCTGAGCGCCGCCGGTTCGCCCACCTACTATTACCGCACCCTCGTAAACGACGCCACCCGGCCGGCCGGTCCCTTCACGGCCGAGTCGCCATACTCGCCGGCTCCGATGATCGGCGACGCCCTCACCACCGAGGCCGCCCAGGCCGCCCCTGAAGCCACCTTCACTCGCTTCACCGGTGTGACGGGTTCGGATCTGACCATCACGGTGAAGGACGCGGTGCTGAACCAGAACGGCGGCGGCATCGCCGCAGTGCAGATCGTGGATACGACGCCCGCAGGCACGGCCTACCCGCCGATCGTAACGAGCGCTCCCGTCTCGAAGCTCGTCAAGGGCGGCGCGAACGTGAGCCTCACGGTCGCGGCCACTTCGCAGAACTCCGGCACGATCACCTACCAGTGGCAGAAGGACGGTTCCAACCTCTCCGGCCAGACGGGTGCGACGCTCACGCTTAACAACGTGGGTGACGCGGACAGCGCCAACTATTCGGTGGTGGTCACCGACACCTCCGGCGTGGGCGTGTCCACCACGACCCGCAGCGCCTCGCTGGTGGTGGTCACCGCGACCCGGCCGGCGCTGATCAACGGCGACCTGAACGCAGGCGGCTCCCCGACCTTCGTCGGCGACGGCATCCTGCGCGCCGACGGCCAGACGCTCGCCGACGGCATCGGCCTGGGCACGAGCGCGTGGAACGGCCTGTCCGGCGGAGCGGGTTCGGCGACGCTGAGCTTGGCCAAGGAGTCGGCCGGCCTCGCTCTTTCCGGCGTGAGCTTCACTTACGCGAACGCGGCGGGCGTGGAGGACAACAACCTCTACGACGCGATCTCCAGCAGCGTGTCGAACGGCCTGATGCGCGACTACCTCTACACCGACAACCAGACGACGCCGCTCACCGCGACGATCGCGGGCCTGCAAGCCTTCGCCGGCCACCGCTTCACGCTGCTGGTCTACGCCTACGGCAAGCAGACCAACGCGCAGCGCGAATTCGATCCGGCCGTGACGGAAGACGCCGCGAGCGTGACGCTGGCCGCCGCGAACAACCACCTCGGGCAAGCCGCGCAGACGACCAAGCCCTACATCACCGACTTCACCTCCGAAAGCGTGGCGCGCCGCGTGGAGGACAACAACCCGATGGACACCGCCGGCCAGGGCTCGGCCTACGCGGAGTTCAGCGGAGTGGTGGCGGCCGACGGCACGATCGTCTGGAGCATGGGACCCGACGCGGACGGCGGGCGGATCGCGATCAACGGCTTCCAGCTGCTGCTCACCTCCGATAACCTCGCCCCCGCCGCGCCCGCCAATCTGGCCGCGGTGGCCGGCGACGGCCAGGTGAGCCTGAGCTGGAACGCCTCCGCCGGAGCGACCAGCTACACGATCCGCCGCGGCACGGCCCCGGGCGTCTACACCACGCTCAACACGGGGGTCACGGGCACCAGCTATACCGATACGGGCCTGACCAACGGCACCACCTACTACTACGTGGTGGCCGCGGCCGACGGCATCATCACCAGCTCCGGCTCCACGGAGGTCTCGGCCACGCCGAACGCCTCGACGACCGCGATCCAGAGCTGGCGCCAGACGAACTTCGGCACCACGTCCAACACGGGCAGCGCGGCCAACACCGCCGACCCCGACGCGGACGGCCAGTCGAACCTCCTCGAATACGCCCTCGGCACCAACCCGAACGTGGCCGGCGCCCTGCCGGTGACGGTCGCCCGCTCGGGCGACTTCCTCACCCTGACCTTCAGCCACATCGGCGACTCGACCCTGGTCTACATGGTCGAAGGGAGCAACGACTTGGCGAGCTGGAGCACGGCGGTCACCTACCCGGCCTTCACCACCAGCGGCAGCACGACCTACACCGACAACGTGTCTCTGACGAGCCAGCCCCGCCGCTTCCTGCGCCTGGTCGTCACCGCGCCCTAAAGAGAATGCCCCCGCCCCGGCCGCCGTCCCGGCCGATGCTGATCGTCGACCTCTTGCGCCACACCGCCG
>CBFGQE010000636.1:0-2296 GCA_965650815.1 uncultured bacterium | reverse complement strand
CCCGGAAACGCGAACCCTGAAACCGTCCAACCCTCCGTCGCCTTGAAATCCGAAACCCTCTTCATCGCCACGCGCGGTTCCGCGTTGGCCCTCGCCCAGGCCCATACCGTTCTCGGCCTTTGCCGCCGCCAGTTTCCCCGCCGCCGCTTCGAGCTGAAGATCATCAAGACCACCGGCGACAAGCTCCAGACCGCGTCGCTCTCCAATCCCGACCAGGATTTGCCCAAGGGACTTTTCACCAAGGAAATCGAGGACGCCCTGCTCGCCGGCGAAGCGACCGTGGCTGTCCACAGCCTCAAGGATCTCCCGACCGAACTGCCCGAGGGTTTGGTGTTGGGCGGTGTCTTGAAACGCGCCGATGCCCGCGACGTGCTCATCTACCGCGACGCCCGCCAAGTGGCGCGAGCCCTTACCGCCAAGCAACCGGCGGCGGAAGATTGGGCTCCCGGACAGAAGGCCCGACGTGGTTTCGGCAAACACTTGGCGATCTCCGCCCTTCCCCAAGGCGCAACCGTCGCCACCAGTAGCACGCGCCGCGAAGCGCAGCTCAAGGCCCTGAGGCCCGATCTCCAGGTGGTGCCCATCCGGGGCAACGTTCCCACCCGCATCCAGAAGCTGGCCGACAACGATGAACTCGACGCCACCATCCTCGCCGCCGCCGGTTTGGCCCGCTTGGGTCTGGTGATCTGGCCCGACGGTTCGCTCCGTCACGGTCCGCGCCCGACCGGGGTGCCGGAGTTCTCGCTGCCTCCCGGCATCCTGGCCTCGCCGATTCCGGTTTCGGAAATGATCCCGTGCGTCGGCCAAGCCGCCATCGGTTTGGAAATCCGCTCCAACGATCCGGACGGAGCCGAAATCGTGAACGCCTTGAACCACGGCAACACCCTGCGCTGTGTCCTGGCTGAGCGCACCTTCCTCAACGCCATCGGCGGCGGCTGCGCCAGCCCTGTCGGAGCCCATGCCGAGATTGTCGGACATCAGCTCAAGTTCCACGCTGTCAGTTTCCAGACCACGCCCCCCAAACGCATCGCCCGCTCCGGCCCGATGCTCCAACCGCTCGAACTCGGCCGCGCCGCAGCAGCCGAAGTCGTCTCTCGCTGAAATCGGTTTTGGTTCAACAGCCGCAAAGAAAAAGCCCGGACTTCGTGAGAAGTCCGGGCTTTGTGTTGGAAGAAGGCTTATTGGCCGACCGCCTGGTAGAACTTCTGCGTTCCAGCCGGGGTGATGGTCAGCGGCGAGGTGGCCGCCGCGTTCGTGGTCCAAGGACCATTGATGCTGTTGGCTTCCATCAGGGAGCCGTTGCTCCACTGGATCTGCACCTGCCCTCCGTTGACCTTGGTGATGGACATGGTGATCGGCGTCGCGGTGCCCACGACACCCAAGAGCTCGATCTCACCGATACGGAGGCTGGAGTTGCCCTCGTCTCCGCCCGTGCGGATGTCCGAGAAGGTCAACCGGTAGGAGGTGTAGGAAGAGCCGTTCGCGAACAGGAATTCGCGCAAAGAATTGGGAGCGCCATCTCCGTTCGCCGGCCCAACCTGATTGAGAATCGAGTTGCGATCCAGTGGAAGATTGACCAGCCCGGTCGAAATCACCGTGTAGGTGGTGCCGTTGTTCGAACCCTCCAGCGTGTAGTCCAAGGGATCGCGGCCCGGCTCGCTGTCGGAAGCGTAGATGCGCAGACCGGTGACTATGGTCGGCTCCGCCGGGGTGATGACCAAACCGACCGGTCCGCCGAAAGGAGGGAAACCGGCACCCGCATTGGGACCACTGCCACGATTCTGATGCGCCAAGTAACTGTCATCTATGGCATTGAAGGGTTCCAAGCCGGTGTCAAAAGCTCCGCCGAACGCCTCAATGGCGCTACCCAAGGAGATGTCGGTCTTGTCGCTGAAGATCACCAGAGAGATCGGCGCACTGGTGACGGAGCCGACGGAATTCTGGGCGACGAAGGCGTAGGATCCGGCGTCGGTGAAGTCCACTGGGTTGATCGTCAGGTTGGCAGTAGTGGCACCGCTGATCTTGCCTCCGTCCGCCAAGGTTCCGCCACCCGCGCCCAGCTTGACCCACCGCAGGCTGGTCGGAGCGGGGTTACCATCGGCGCTGCCTTCAAACGCGGCCGACGTTCCGTTGACCGCGTGGACCAAGGTCCTCGTCACCGCGACGCTGGGAAGGCCCGGAGTGTTGTCCACGACGCCCAAGAACTCAATGTCGCCGACCTGAAGCAGACCCTGCGCGGAATTGTTCCGGATGTTATGGAAGAGGAGGCGATAACGGCTGTAGCCAACGGTGTTGT
>CBFGQE010000635.1:0-2296 GCA_965650815.1 uncultured bacterium | reverse complement strand
GGGTGAACTTCCTTTTCCGCAGCCTCTTCGGGCTGATCCCGCTCACCGCCACGATCTATCTCTGGCGCACGATCTACGCGGGCAAGGATGCCGGAGCCGACGTGGCCGGATACAGCCTCGCCGCCATGACGTCCTACTATCTGCTCGTCACGGTGGTGGACGCGCTCACGGCGGTCACGGAGGACGACTGGCAGATCGCCGCCGACATCAAGGACGGGAACATCAGCCAGTTCCTCCTCAAGCCGGTGGACTACCTCCACTACCGCTTCTGCCTCTTCCTCAGCGGCCGGTTGATCTACTCGGTCGTGGCCCTGTTGCCGGTCGGGCTCTTCATCTGGGCGCTGCGCGACTACTTCGTGCTGCCGCCGGACGGGGCGACGTTCGGGATCTTCCTGCTGTCGGTGGCGATGACGGCGATGCTCCAGTTCCTCATGTCCTACACGATGGCAATGCTCGCCTTCTGGGTGCTGGAGATCTCGACCTTCATCTTCATCGTCTTCGCCTTTGAATACATTGCCGGCGGGCACCTGTTCCCATTGGACATCCTGCCGCCCGCCGTGCAAACGGTGCTGAACTTCACGCCGTTCCCCTACCAGCTCTTCTTCCCCGTGAGCATCTACCTGGGCAAGACGACCGGCCCCGCGCTCTGGCAAGGGCTGGCCATCCAGGCGTTCTGGGTGGTGGCGTTCTACGGTCTCGCGCGGTTGGCCTGGGATCGCGGCATCCGCAAATACTCGGCGGTGGGAGGCTGAGGAAATGACGAAGCACGAAGGCCAAATGCCAATGAGAAGGACGAAACCAGAGGGCCAAAATCCGATAAACGAGGAGCCGCCATTCGGACTTCGATCCTTCGCGCTTCTTTCGATATTTGGCCTTGGTGCTTCGTCATTCCCCGAGCACCCATGAACTCCCCTTCCCAACCCAGCGCGCTGTCCCGCTACCTCCGCCTCTACGGCGCGCTCTGGCGCAACTCCGTGATCCGCGAGATGGGGTTCAAGACCAACTTCCTGCTGTGGATCGTGGTCGAGGCGCTGTGGTTCGTGCTCCAGCTCTCCTTCTTCGCCGTCATCTACCAGCACACCGACCGGATCGGCGACTGGTCCAAGTGGCAGGTGGTGATGCTTGTGGGCGCGAGCCACTTCATCCAGCAGACCTTCCAGGCGTTCTTCCTGGTGAACTGCACGAACCTCTCCGAACTGATCCGCACGGGGAAACTCGACTTCATGCTGCTCCTGCCGGTGAACACCCGGTTCCTCGTCTCCCTCCGCCACGTGGACCTCGGCGCGTTCGTCAACGCCGCCTCCGCCGTCGCGGTCATGGTCTATGCGGGCAAGCAGCTCGGCCTCGCGCCGACCGCCGGACAGGTCGCGGGCTTCGCGCTGCTCGGCCTCTTCGCCATCCTGGTGCACTACTCGCTGATGTTCCTGCTGGCGACGGTGGCGTTCTGGACCGTGAAAGCCCAGGGCATCCTCTGGGGCTACTACAACCTCTTCAACATCGCGCGCATACCCGACTCGGCCTTTCAACGCGGCTGGTTCCGGGCCGTCTTCACCTTCGTGCTGCCGATGCTGCTGGTGGCGAACGTGCCGGTGAAGCTGCTCCTCCAGAAGATCGCCGCGCCCGGCGAAATGCTCCTGCTGGTCGCCATGAGCCTGGGCTGCTTCCTGGCATCCGAAGCCTTCTGGCGCTTCAGCGTCCGGCGCTATACGAGCGCGAGTTCGTAGCGATGCCGGTGGGCTTCGTTTCGGCACAGCGAAGGCGCGGATTGCGGTTGGTGAAGACCTCGGCACCAGCGCCATCGCCTGGAGCGAGGTTCTTTGCGGTCCGTCGATGCCGGAGGACGCGGCGCTCGCCCAAGAGTTGTTGCCTCATCGTCAGAGAGCCAGCCGTCCTTGATGCGTAGATCATGCAGATTGTTTTCCGGGCAGATTGGCGTTCGACAGCCGGGGGCTTCCGGCCCGAAACTGGCGGCATGGAAAAATTGCCGAATCCGCACCTCAGCAAGCTGAAGGCCGCCGCGCAGCGGCTGGAGCCCATGCTCAAGATGGGCCACGCGGGCCTGAGCGACGGGTTCATCAAGACCGTCAACGAAGCGCTCGAACTCCACGAGCTGGTGAAGGTGAAGTTCGACGACCACAAGGATCAGAAGAAGCAACTGGCCAAGGACATCGTGGCCAGGACCAACAGCCACCTGGTCATGCAGGTCGGCCATGTGGTCGTGCTCTACCGCGAACAGCCCGACGCCGCGAAGCGCAAGATCCGTCTCGGCTCGGAAGCGCCGATCGGCCGTCCCTAG
>CBFGQE010000634.1:0-2307 GCA_965650815.1 uncultured bacterium | reverse complement strand
CGCTGAAGCCGGTGAAGGACTCGAAGGAGGATCGCGACTACTTGGCCAAGGCGGCGGAGTTCGAGGTGGACCCGCAGGAGTTCCGGCAAAAGCTCCAGGAGCTACGCAAGAATCCGGACGCGCAGAAACGGCGTGAGCTACTGCGCGAGCAGCAACGGCTCGTGCGTAGCGCGGCGGATTTGGAGGTGAACCATCCCGGTGCGCCGGCCCGGGCGCATGTGCTGGTGGACAGCGCCAAGCCGAAGGATTCACCGCTCTTCATCCGGGGCGAGGCGAACAACCGCGGAACGGTCGTGCCCCGCAGCTTCATCGACATCCTCGCCGGTCCGAGTGATCCGCCGTATCGCAACGGCAGCGGCCGCTTGGAACTGGCGAAGGACATCGCCAGCAAGGACAACCCGGTCACGGCCCGGGTGATCGTCAATCGGGTCTGGCAGCACCATTTCGGGGAAGGGTTCATCTCGACGCCGGACGACATCGGCAACCAGGCGGAGAAACCGTCCCATCCCGAGTTGTTGGACTATCTGGCGGTGAAGTTCATGCAGCAGGGCTGGTCGCTGAAGAAGCTGCATCGCGAGATCATGCTTTCGGCGGTCTATCAGCAGAGCAGCGCGGTGAACGGCGTCTATGCGGCGAAGGACCCGCAGAACCGTTTGCTCTGGCGGGCCAACGTGCGTCGGCTGGACTTCGAGGCGCTGCGCGATTCGATCCTGGCCATCGCGGGCACCTTGGACCTGACGATGGGCGGCAAGCCGGTGGATCTGGGCGCCGAACCCTATGTCACGCGCCGCGCGGTCTATGGCCATGTGGATCGGCGCAACCTGTCGGAGGTCATGACGCAGTTTGACTTCGCCAATCCGGATAGCCCGACGGGCAAACGCCACGTCACCATCGTGCCGCAGCAGACGCTCTTCATGATGAACAGCCCGTTGGTGGCCGAGCAGGCGCGGAAGCTGGTGAACCGGCCGGAGTTCACGGGCATGACGGAAGATGAGGACCGGGTGACGGAGTTGTTCCGTCGGATTTTCCAACGGCCGCCGACCGAGGCGGAATTGGAGCTGGCTTTGACGTTCGTCGAGCAGACACCCGCGAAGGACGCGGCACCGGTCGTGGCCGGGAACCGTCCGATGGGGCCGGTGCAGCGGGCGCGATTGGAAGCGCGGATGAAGGACCCGAATACGCCGGTCCAGCTGCAGGAGCGCCTCCGGCAACAGCTGCGGGCGGACTCAACCCGGAACCGCGCGCCGCTCGGAGCCTGGGAAAAACTCGCGCAGGCGCTGTTCGAGACGAACGAGGCTTCGTTCGTGAACTGAAGTGATTTTCCCTCAAGAGGGTGTCCGTGGTATCCGAGCTTGATAGGAGTCGCGCGGACCGGTTAGCTCCGCGTCTAAAATTATGGCGAAAAAGGCTCTCATCACCGGCATCACGGGGCAGGACGGTTCCTACTTGGCGGAACTGCTGCTCTCCAAAGGCTACGAAGTCCACGGCATCATCCGCCGGGCGAGCACCTTCAACACCCATCGCCTCGACGCCATCTACAGCGATCCGCATTCGCCCAAGCACAAGCTTTTCCTCCACTACGGAGATCTTTCGGACGCCAGCAACCTGGCCCGCCTCGTGGGCAAGATCCAGCCCGAGGAGGTCTACAACCTCGCCGCCCAGAGCCATGTGCGCGTCAGCTTCGACAGCCCGGAATACACCGCCGACATCACCGGCACCGGCACGATCCGGTTGCTGGAAGCGATCCGCGACGCCGGCATCAAGCCCCGCTTCTACCAGGCTTCTTCCAGCGAGATGTTCGGTCTCGTCCAGGAAGTGCCGCAGAAGGAAACCACGCCCTTCTATCCCCGCAGCCCCTACGGCGCGGCCAAGGTTTATTCCTATTGGATCACGGTGAACTACCGCGAGTCCTACGGCATGCACGCCAGCAACGGCATTCTCTTCAACCACGAGTCTCCGCGCCGCGGCGAAACCTTCGTGACCCGCAAGATCACCCGCGCCGTGGCCCACATCCTGGCCGGACTTCAGGACAAGCTCTTCCTCGGCAACCTCGATTCCAAACGCGACTGGGGCTACGCGAAGGAATACGTGGAAGGCATGTGGCTCATGCTCCAGCAGGATGAGCCGGACGACTACGTGCTCGCGACCAACGAGACCTACACCATTCGCGACTTCCTCGACGTTTCCTTCGGCCATGTCGGGCTCGACTGGCAGAAATACGTGGAGATCGATCCCAAGTATTACCGCCCGGCTGAAGTCGATCTGCTGATCGGCGACTACAGCAAGGCGAAGAAGAAGCTTGGTTGG
>CBFGQE010000633.1:0-2310 GCA_965650815.1 uncultured bacterium | reverse complement strand
ACGTCCCCATCGGCACGCTGCGGAACCTGGAGGAAGTCTGGCAGGTCCACATCAAGAAGCTCGGCTACCGCGAGCCGTCCGAGTCGTGGACGCCCGCCTTGCGCGACGGACGCAAATACAAGGTGAACCTCACCATGTGGCACGACGGCTATTGGGCCGGCGGCGACGCGGGCGACTTCGGCTGGATGAACATGACGCCCGACGGCCTGCGCGTGGACCCGCCCACCTGGGTCTTGCCGCACGAGTTCGGCCATGTCTGCCAGATGCACGCCCGTGAAGGCAGCCAGACGGTCGAAGGCGTCTGGTGGGAGAGCCACGCCAACTACGTCCGCGAAGCCTGGATCAACCACTATCGCGGCAACTTCGATCTCGGCGGCGTCAGCAATCTCGACAGCTTCTTCGCCGCCAGCGCGCACTGGTATCATTCGCACGGACGCCACTATTACCTCTGCTGGCCGCTCTTCATGTATCTGGACGAGAACCCGGACAACCTTCCCGGTCTCGGCGGCGACTTCACCGCCCGCATCTGGCGCGAAACGCTCGCCAACGAGTTCATCTACGACACCATCCAGCGCCTCGCCCCGGCCGCATCGCTCAAGGATCTCGTCGGTCTCATGGCCCGGCGCAACGTCACCTGGAACTACGCCAATCAGACCGGCCTCAAATCCGCCGCCGCGTCCGGCGATTCCGATCTGCTGGCGCGTTGGGTCGTCACGGATCTGATCCGCCGCCCCGACGACACGAACTGGTGGCAAGTGCCTTTGGACAAAGCGCCAATGCAGGGCGGCTACACCATCCACCAGCTCACGCCATCGGGCAGCGGCTCGGGACGTGTGGTGACGGTGAACTTCCGGGGCCAACCGAACGCCGCGCGCGGCGCGGATTGGCGGGCGTCCTTTGTCGTGGTGAATACGGCGGGCCAGGAACGCTATTCCAGTCTGTGGAACGCCGGGACCAACAGCGTCACGCTCGGTGCGGACGAAAACACCGTCTATCTCGTTGTCGCCGCCACGCCCGACGACTTCATCCCCGGCGGCCAGAACGACACCCAGTTTCCCTACCAGTCGCATCCGCAGCGGATGCGGTTCCCCTACGAGATCCAGATCTCGGGCGCGACGCCGGTCGAATCGCCTTCGACCGGCACGGCCGGGTTGATCCAGCACGCGAATGGCGGCGGCTACAAAGCATCCACCGCCACCGTGGCCGCGACGGCTTATGTCGGGCCCAACGCCCGGGTTCTGAACACCGCCCGCGTCTTGGGCAACGCCCGCATCGAGGACTTCGCCGTGGTGAAGAACAGCGCCACGGTGCAGGACAACGCCGTGGTCAGCGGCCATGCCTTGGTGCGGAACAGCGCGATCCTCCGTGATCGCGCCAAGGTCCGCGACTTCGCCCAGGTGATCGACAGCGCCGTCGTCTCCGGGGATGCCCGCGTGCTGGGCCGCGCCTGGGTGCGCGACCGCGCGGTGCTGACCAACTGGGTGACGGTGAAGGGGAACGTCGAGCTCTGGCGCTTCGACGACACTGTGGCCGGCCAGTCGGTCGGCGGTCGGATCAGCGGTGATGCGGTGCTGGACGGCGACTGGGCCGGTGGCCGCTCCATCACCAACGGCTTCCAGTTCGGCTTTCTGCCCTTCAACCAGGGACCGCTCGAATGGATCAACGCCCGCACCGCGCCGCGTCGGCTCTTCGCCATCTATGACTTCGACCAAGCACATGGTTCGCAGGCGCTCGACAAGGTCGGTGTGACGCACGGGTATCTGCGCGGCGGACCGGCTTGGCTCGCGGCCGACGGGAAACGATCCGGTGTGCTGAGCTTCGACGGCGTGGACGACGCCGTGGTCCTGGAACGCTCCGTGTCCGACCTGCGCGAGATCACCGTCATGGTTTTGTTGAAGTGGAACGGAGGCGTGGCCAACCAACCCGTTTTCCACTTCGGCGCTTCGTCCTCGCGGCGGATGTTCCTCACGCCGGACAACGGCTCCGGCCAAGCGCAGTTCTCCATCCAGAACGGCGGCGCAGTTCAAAGCCTTACGCTCTCCAACGCCTTGCCGGTCGGAGTCTGGACCCACGTCGCGCTCACGCTCTCCAACGCCACCACCGGCCGCCTTTATCTGAATGGCGAACTGGCCGCCGAAGGACCGATCACGCTCACGCCCGACCAGCTCAACGCCGCCAACGCCAACACCTCGCCGCAGCACAATTACCTCGCACGCGGGGCGGGGGATTCGCTGCCGTTCTTCCGGGGAGCCATCGACGGCGTGCGGATCTACACCGGCGCATTGACGCCGGCCGAGATCGCCGCGCTGC
>CBFGQE010000632.1:0-2314 GCA_965650815.1 uncultured bacterium | reverse complement strand
GGATGCTGATGGACTGTGACAACGCATTGCCCAGTTCTGGTTGGAGAAAATGCTCAATGTAGTAACGAACGTCTTCCGTCTTGGACCATGTCTTCGCGATGAGCTTGGACGGCGTGAGATGCGTTCGAAGGACTGCGTAACGACTAGGCGTGTTTCGTGCGAAGCCAGGCGAAACTGCGATGCCATGCCGGGCACAGTAGTCTCCGATCAAGCGTTTGTATTTCGGGGGCATGGTTGGTTAGCTCAATCGTGGGTTGAGACGCTAAATTCTTCACGCGGTCGCAGGCACCGCCCGGCTCAACCGCCCGGCGACCCACGTCTCCAGCACGATGATCCCGAGCGCTCCGAGCAGCAACCAGCGCCAGATCTTTTGCCGGCTCTCCAGTTCCACCGCCGCCAGCGTCGTCTGGTCGGGAACCGGACCGGGTTGGACGGAGCGGGTCGGAGCGGACTTCACCGGCACCCCGAGGTTGGGCAGGACATCGGCGGCGAGCGGCGCGGTGCGGCTTTCCTCCGGAGCCAGGTTCACGGCGAAGGCGTAGGGCTTCTCCGCTCCTTCCACCCGATAGAGCCCGGGCTGGTCGGTCCCGGTAAATCGCGTCGCTCCGGCCTCCAGCGCGGCCGTTTGCCCGTCGGGCATACGCACGGTCAGCGCACCCGACACGCCGTTGGTCGGCAAGGGCACCGCGTCACCCACGAGGAACTGCGTGGCGAGCGGCGGCCGCGCTCGGCCCAGCTCCAAGATGCCGCCCATGAGCGGGACGAACTTCGACGACAGCGCCAATTGGCTGTCGGAAGGACGCCACGTCGAGCCCAGCACGAGCAGCGCTCCCCGGCCCACGGGGATCTGCGCCAAGGCCGGTTCGCCCGTGTCGAAACGGGCCATGATCGTGGCTGACGGCACGGCGGAAAGATCCAGGCGGCGATGCTTCCAGAAATGGATGCCGGTGAAGTCGCTGAACCGCGCGTCGGCGAAGGGCGTGAAGAGCGGGTGCTGGAAATCGATCTGGCCGAGCAGCCCGTAGCGGCCGGTGTTGTCCGACGCCTCCGGCAGCGCCACGCCCAGCAGCGCGCCGAGATCGGCGGCACCGTCCGGGGAAGCGAGCGGGCAGAACACCATCGCCCCAGCCTCCAGCACACCCTTCACCGTCCGGGCCTGCGCCTCGTTCAGGCGTCCACCCACCACCACGAGCGCGGCGGATTGCAGCTCGGCCGCCACCAGCGGCTGGTTCAGGGGGAACCGCGCCACGGCGACCTTCTGCGCGCGCGATTCCGGGAAGGCCCGCAGCAGGTAGTAGAGCTGGGCGGTCGAATCCTTCGGATCGTCGTCGCCGAGATACGCCACCTTCACCTCGTCCTGGGACTGCGGCTGGAGAAAGAGGGCATTGTCGAAGCCCTGCATGTCGCCCTCCAGCGCCAAGCGGCGGCCGGTGGCGTTGGTGGAGGCCACGGCGTTGGTCAATGGCACCGTGACCACGCGGCTTTGCCCGGCGGGAACGTAGGCGTCGATGCCGGACACATCGCCGTCGAGACGGACCTTGAAGCGGTCGGCACGGGAATCGGATGCGTTGAAGAGGCGGGCTTTCAAGGACTGGACCGGCCCGGTTTCGGACGCGCTCTCCGGGATCGGCTGGAGGTTGGCGTTGCCGGCCGTGTCGGGCGACAGCGCGACCAGTTCCACCTCCACGCCGTTCGGCCAATCGAAGCCCTGGAGCCCTTCGAGGCTCGCGCCTTCCTGGAGATCGCCGATGACGACGATGCGGCGGCGGCTCGGCAGGTCGTCGCCTTCCTCCAGCAGCTCGACGGCGCGAAGCAGCGCATTGCCGAGATGCGTCCCGGACCAGGTCGGAGCCGCGCCGCGCAGAATGCCGTCGGCCAAAGCGGCGCGGTTGCCGGAAGGCGCTTCGACCCATTGCCGGAAGCCCAGCAAGACGCGCGGCTGCCGGTCGAAGGCGACGACGGCGAGCTCATCTGCCGGTTCCTCGAAGGCCTTCCGCGCCTCGGCCAACGCGCGGTTCCAGAGCGGTTCCCGGCGCATGGAGGCGCTGGTATCGACGAGGACCACGGTGCGCTGGCGTTCGGCCACGGGCACTGCGGCGTCCATCGCCTGCTGGAAATACGGCCGTGAAAACGCCAGCGCGATCAGGGCAAAGGCGAGGCAGCGGAGAATGAGGAGAAGGATGTTCTCCAGCCGGCTGCGCCGCGTGACCTTCGGCGGCGTGGGCCGGAGGAACATCAGCGAGCTGAAGGGAATCTTCTCCCGCTCCGTCCGCCGGATGAGATGCAGGAGGATCGGCAGCGCGATGGCCGCCGC
>CBFGQE010000631.1:0-2326 GCA_965650815.1 uncultured bacterium | reverse complement strand
CCACGAAGTTTTCGGTGCCGAGTCCCCGGGTAAATTCCAGATGACCGGGCTTCCCACCCAGCGCCACGTTCCGCAACCGCACCCGGTCACCCATGCCGTTCAGCGCGATGTTCCGGCTCAACGCGGCGAAGGTCGTCGGACTCGGCTCAAAGGCCACGCCCCTCGCGCCGACACCCGCCGTGGCCAATACCGTGTAGGCCCCGATGTTCGCTCCGATGTCGGCGAACAGCTCGTCCGGCCGGAGGAAATGGAGCACAAAGGCCATCTCGTCGAATTCGTTCATCCCGGGATAGATGAAGTGCGCCGCGCCTTTCATGTGGGGCGGCACCAGCAACCGCGTGCCGTTGGCCAGTTCCACGCAGACCTCGCCCGGCACCCGGCGCGACGCGAGTTGGGCGACGACGAACTCCCACATCGAACGCACGCCCCGCCCCTGGCTCAACGGATGCCGTCGGACACTGTTCAGGGTGCCAACGACTTTGGTCACTGGATTCATGGGAAATCTCGGAGAGCTAGCGGAGCTTTTGTTTCGGCTGGAGCTTCGCCACCAGCTTCTGGTCCTTGGAGTTCAGCTTGTGCGTCACGAGTCCCCAGACCGCGCCGCCAACCGAAGCCAGGCACGCGGGGAAATGCCACAGCCAACGGACATCGCCCGTCCGCGCCAAACCGAGGAGAACGTGCCACGCCGGGCCCACGAAGCTCACGCAATAGACACAGGCCAGCCAACCGGGCACGGGCGGTTTCTGCTCCAGCCACATGTTGCCGAACTCGCGCCGGACATTGAGGAAATGAACCGTCGCACGGCGGCGTTTGCGGAGGAAGTTCATCAGCGTGTCCACGTAGTAGTGGTGGACGCCACGCCCGGCGACGCGCAGCCATTCGCGTTTGCCCGAGCGCATGAGGAAGAGCGCGACGTGCGTGTCCTGAAATTTCTGGTCGGCCTTCACCGCGTCGAGATCGGCCTTGCGATAGACGAATCCGTTCGCCCCGAGCGGATACGACTCCGTGCCTTCCGGCAGCGTCCAGCGTTCGATCTCCCCTTCCCGCGCCACAAGCCGGGGATTGGTGCTCATCAACCAGCAGAGCGGATCGCTGATGTGCAGCCGGTGCGTGAGGTAGGCACAGAGCGACGTCATCTTCGGCGACGGCAGATAGTAGCCCTCGACGCCCAAGGCCGAAGGCCGGTCGCGCAACGCCGTCACGGCCAGTTCCACGTAGTCGGGATGGGTGAGCTCATTGTCCGCATCCACGAAGACGACGAACTCGCCCGTGGCTTGGCCCAAGGCGACGCGCTTGCTCTCCTCCATGTTGCGGCTGGCCCGGTCGTCGATGACCACCGCGCCGTGGCGTTCGCCGATGGCCTGGGTGCCGTCGGTGGAACCGCCGTCAGCGAGAAGAATCTCGTAGCGGTCGCGTGGGTAGGTCTGCCGCCGGATGGATTGCAGGCAATTGTCCAGCATCCCTGCGGCGTTGAGCACCGGGATGACGAAGCTGACCATTGGCGGCGCGGTTTCGGACATGCGACCGGGGAGTTAGCCACTGGGAGCCCCCCCGGCGTCAACCCGCCAGTTCGGAGGCGGCGCACGGAATTCCCAGTAACCGCCGGCCGCACCAAGGGTCTTCTCGGACAGTCCGCCGCTGGGTTTGCAGCCTCGACGGACTGGCAATTTCAAACACCCTAGACAACCTATTCGCATGGCAGGCAAATCCGGCAGCGGCGCAGTGAAATGGATCGTGGTTCTCCTCCTTCTCGGCGGGGCGGGCTACGGCGGTTGGCGTTGGTATCAAGGCCGCAAGGCCGAAGAACCCGCCCAGTTCCGCACAGCCAAGGTCTCGCGCGGGGACATCATCCAGTCCGTCTCCGCCAATGGCTCCCTCTCCCCCCTCAAGAGCGTCGTCGTCGGCAGCCAGGTCTCCGGCCAGATCACCAACGTCACGGTGGACTTCAATTCCCGCGTGACCGAAGGCCAGCTCCTAGCCCAGATCGACTCCGCCACCTACGTCACCCGGATCAACGAGGCCAAGGCCAATCTTTCCAACGCCAAGGCCGCCCTCAAGCTCGCCGAGGTGAACTTCAAGCGCGACCAAGAGCTGATGGCTGCCAAGCTCATCTCCCAGTCCGTCTTCGACCAGACCGAGGTCGCGCTGGAACAGGCCCGTGCTTCCGTAGAAATCCGCCAGTCCGCCGTCAGCACGGCCGAGGTCGATCTCTCCCGCACCTCCATCTTCGCCCCGATCAGCGGCATCGTCATCTCCCGCAACGTCGATGTTGGCCAGACCGTCGCCGCCAGCCTCAACACCCCCACGCTCTTCATCCTGGTGAACG
>CBFGQE010000630.1:0-2338 GCA_965650815.1 uncultured bacterium | reverse complement strand
GCGCGGCCCATCCCGGACCCGGCATGCCAATGGTGATGATGTCCGACTGGATCGCCGCCGACACGCTGGACCAGGACGGCAAAGTCTCGAAGACCACCGGTGAACGCGCCGAACGTTTCCGTGAAACCGACGCCCTGGCAGCGTGAACTCATGGGGCAGGCTTGCAGCCTGCCAAACCATCCCATGAACGCCGTCACGACATTGAAGACCAAGGCAGGCCGCCCCAGCCTAGTGGCACAGGCGCCCCCGCCTGCCGTTCCCGTGACGCTCCAGAAAGCCGCTCCGGGCGGGGGCGCCCGGAGAACCAACACAGGCGAGGGCGCCTGTGCCACTACGCGGAGCATCGCCGCTCTCCCTCGAGTTTCCCCGTGGCTGCTCCGCTGGTTCGCTGGCTACACCGCCCGCTACCTTCGGCGCCACTTCTCCCACGTCTGGCTGGCCGGTGAGGTGCCAAACCTCGACGGCCGGCCCGCCATCGTCTTCGCCAACCACGCGTCCTGGTGGGATCCGTTGATCTGCCTCCATCTCAACCGGCGCTTCTTCGCGGAGCGTCCCTCGTTCGCGCCCATCGATGCCGCCGCGCTCCAACGCTACCGGATGTTGGGGCGAATGGGCTTCTTCCCCGTGGAACAGGACAGCCCGCGCGGTGCGGTCCAATTCCTCCGCGCAGGACAAGCCATATTGGCCCGGCCAGACGCGATGCTTTGGCTGACGCCGCAGGGCGAGTTTCAGGATGCGCGCGTGCGTCCGGTCCGATTCAAACCCGGCTTGGCCAAACTGATCGAACGGCTCGACCACGAAGTCGCGTTGGTGCCGTTGGCCATCGACTACTTCCACGGCGTCGAACGCCTGCCCGAAGTCGCCGCGCGGTTTGGGGAGCCGATTTCTGTAGCCGCCGAGGTGACGAGGCGGACCCGCAGCGATCTTCCGCCTCGTCACCTCGGCGGCTACGCGGATTACGCTCAACATCTCGAATCCGCCCTCGCCCAAACCCAAGACCAGCTCGCCCGCGATGTGATGGAACGTTCCGGCCGCCCGATGACCTCCCTGCTCTCCGGCCAACCCGGCATCGGCGGCATCTACGACCTCTGGCGTGGCCTGACCTCGCGCCTGCGCGGACAACGGTTCGTCGCCGGCCACGGAGACCTGATCCGATGAACCCGCTGCTGATCGCCTGCGCGGCGCTGGCGCTGCTGCCCGTCGCGCTCTTTCTCGTCAACCTGACGTGCTACCGGCGGTTGCCGAAAGGCGGACCGGCAGGTCCTCCCCACCTTCTCGGTAGGGCTGCGCTGCCGCGCAGCCCCATCTCAAACTCGTCGCCAGACGAGTCAGTCGGGACTTCCGTCTCCATCCTCATCCCTGCCCGCAACGAAGCTGAATCCATTGAGGCCGCCGTCCGCTCCGCCCTCGCCGATCCCGATCCGCACCTCGAAGTTCTCGTGCTGGACGACCATTCCACCGACGCCACGGCGGCCATCGTCCAACGCCTCGCCGCCGAGGACCCCCGCGTCGCCTTGCACTCGGCCCCGGCGCTCCCGGCCGGTTGGTGCGGCAAACAACACGCCTGCCACATTCTGTCCAAGATCGCCCGGCGCGACTGGCTCCTGTTCATGGACGCCGACGTCAGGCTCACGCCCGGAGCGGCCGGGCGCATCGTGGACTTCGCCCAGCGTCGCCGTGCCGCCCTCGTCAGCGGGGTGCCGCGCCAGCTCACCGGCACCTTCTGGGAAAAGCTGCTGATCCCGCTGATCCACTTCGTCCTCCTCGGCTACCTCCCGATGCCCGCGATGCGCCGCAGTCTCAGCCCCGCCTTCGCCGCCGGCTGCGGGCAGATCTTCCTCGCCCGGCGCGACGCCTACCGCACCGCCGGCGGCCATGCGGCCATTCGGAGCACGTTGCACGACGGGCTCCAGCTCCCCGCGCTCTTCCGCCGCGCCGGTTTCCGCACCGATCTGTTCGACGCCACCTCCGAAGCCGTCTGCCGGATGTATCGCACCAACGCCGAGGTCTGGGCCGGTCTCGGTAAAAACGCCACCGAAGGCCTCGGTCATCCAGCGCGCATCGTCCCCATGACCGTCCTGCTGATCGGCGGCCAAGTCCTGCCGTGGTTGTTGCTCCCGTGGGCTTGGGAACTGGGCGGCAACGCGCGTCTCCTTGGGCTGACCGCCACGCTAGGGCCGCTGGCGAGCCGTCTCGTTTCGGCGGCCCTGTTCCGGCAATCTTGGATTGGAGCCGTCTTCCATCCCGTGGCGGTCGCGGCGCTGATGTTCATTCAATGGCGCTCGCTTTTCGCCCAATGGCGCGGTCGCCCGCAGTCTTGGAAGGGACGCACCTACTC
>CBFGQE010000629.1:0-2343 GCA_965650815.1 uncultured bacterium | reverse complement strand
CCGGCTCCGCCCCGGGTTTCCCCATCGGTCAGGATCTTGTCCAACACGTCCTGCGGAATGGCTTCGACGAACTGCACGCTGACCATGTCCTCCTTCTTCGACATGAAACCGAAGGACGAGAGCAACAGCACGCCGACCACCAGCCCGTGCAGGACGCTGGAGCCGATGAGGCTGTTTTTCTCGGTGCGGTTCATCACTCGACGGTCTGGTAGGAGACGGCGATGCCGTGCTTGGAGCAAAGGGTCAGGGTCTTGGCCACGTTGTCCCAGGCGGAGCTTTTGTCGGCCCGGATCTGGACGACGATCTTCGGGTTTTGCTGGAACTCCAAGAGAATGGCCTGGTCGAGCTGGGCCGGGTTGATGGCGCGGCCGCGGAACTTGGTCGCTCCGCTCGCGTCGATCTCCACGACCCGCAGATCCTTCCGTGCGACCTGGGTGGGCTGGTTCAGCTTGCCGACGCCCGGCACCTTCAGGTTCACGCTCTGCTCCAGCATCGGGCGGGTGATCACGAAGATGATCAGGAGCACGAAGGCCAGATCGAGCAGCGGGGTGATGTTGATCTCGTTCAACGTCACCAACTGGTTCTTCTGGGAAAAGCGGCGCATGGCGGGGGCCTATTCGTCCTTCAGATACTCCATCTCCATGCGGGAGACCAGCTCCTGGGAGAAGTTGTCCAGGCCCACGGTCTCGACGCGCAGGTGATGCACGAGCCAGTTGTAGCCGAACATCGAGGGCAGCGCGACGAGCAGGCCGGCCACGGTGGTGACGAGCGCGGCGGCCACGCCGGGAGCCATCGTGGCGAGATCGGCGGAACCGGCCTTGCCGACGTCGGCAAAGGTGATCATCACGCCCCAGACGGTGCCGAGCAGGCCGAGGAACGGTGCGCCGCTGACCGCGATCGCGAGCATGATGAGGCCCGATTCGAGCTTCAACGCCTCGCGGGCCACGGCGCTCTCCACCGCGCGTTTCACGTGTTCCATGGATTTCAGGGAGGTGGCGTCTTTCCGGGCCTCCGTCCCTTGTTTCAGACGGAGATCCAGCGCCTGTGCTCCGTCATGATAGACGGAAAAGAGCGGGCAACCCTCCGCCATGATGCGGCGGTCGAAGATGGCCAGCACCTTCGTCTCCTTCCGGAACTCGGCGTCGAAGAACTGGTTGAGCTGCTTGGCGCGGCGCATCTGGACGAACTTGCTGATCAGCACCGACCAGGCGAAGACGGAAAAGACCAGCAGCAGGGCCAGGATCACCTTGCCCTCCAGCGGGGCCTGCTGGATCACGTAGGACAGGCCGGCACCGGTGCTGGCCAGCATGGGATGGAACAATGTCATCGGAAACACCGCTCACCGGCGGGATGGCTTGCGGGCGCTGACTGTGTAACGCCCGCGTTTCGACGGGTCAAAATCATTGTGTCCACAACGCGAGAAACCCGCGTCTGACCGTGGGTTTTCGATGATTTCCGCTTTTCGCGCCGAACGTCGCCGGGCCATGCTCCGCGCCCGATGGACCCCTTGAGAAAACCCGGCTGGCCCGCGCGCCTGCGCTTCCAGGAAGCCGGTCTCGTGCTCGTCATCCTCGTGCTCGGCGCGTGCCTGGCGATCTTCGGCGGCAGCGTGCAGCGGCCCGTTCTGGAAACCGGACCGGATGGAAGCCCCCAACGCGTGTTCACGGTAAACGCCGACGGCGAGCGCGTGCCGGTATTCGAGACGAAGAACAAGTTTCTCAACGCCGCCAACCTCGCCCAGCTCGCCAAGGACACGAGCTTCATCGCCATCATGGCCGTCGGCGCCACCATCATCATCATCTCCGGCGGCATCGATCTCTCTGTCGGCGCGATCTACGCGGTGGCCTCGGTGCTCGGGGCGATGGTCTTCCACCACTTCGGCCCGGAAGGCGCGGGCGGTTCGCCGTGGATCGGCAGCCTGCTGGGCGCGGCGACGTGCCTGGGCGTCGCGACCTTGGCCGGATTGGCCAACGGCACCATGACCACCGGCCTCGGCGTGCATCCGTTCATCATCACGCTCGGCACGATGGCGATCTTCCGGGGCATCGCGTTCGTGGCGACGGAAGGCCAGTCCATCGGCGGATTTCCCCAGCAGTTCCGCGACGTGGTGCTGTGGGACGCGGGAACCGGTCTCAGCATCGTGCCGCTGCTGGTGATGATCCTGGTGGCCGTGGCGGGAACGGTCTTCCTGATCCGGCTTTCCGCCGGTCGTCGGGTCTATGCCGTGGGCGGCAACGAACTGGCCAGCCGCTTCAGCGGCATCCGGGTGAACCGGGTGAAGCTCGGCGTCTTCGTGCTCTCGGGCTTCACCGCCGGGATCGCGGCGCTCTTGAGCCTCGGCTA
>CBFGQE010000628.1:0-2356 GCA_965650815.1 uncultured bacterium | reverse complement strand
GATGGACCCAAATGAGGACGCGGACTTCCTGCCTACAACCTTCCGACGTGCCACCGTTTTCTCTCCATATTTCCCATGAGCATTGAAGTCCGGAACATCACCAAACACTTCGGCGGCGTAACCGCCGTGGACGAGGTCTCGTTCACCGTCCAGGACGGCGAACTGCTGGCCCTGCTGGGGCCCAGCGGCGGCGGCAAGACGACCGTCCTGCGCATGATTGCCGGGCTCGAAACCCCGACGGCGGGCGACATCGTGATCGACGGCCGGCGCATGAACGACGTGCCCGTGCAGGAGCGGAACATCGGCTTCGTCTTCCAGAACTACGCCCTCTTCAAGACCATGACCGTGCGCGACAACATCGCCTTCGGGCTGGCGATCCGGAAACGGCCTCGGGCCGAGATCGCCGTCCGGGTGGACGAATTGTTGGAGCTCTTCGGCCTTGCCGGACTGGGCAAACGGTTTCCGCACCAGCTCTCCGGAGGCCAACGCCAGCGCGTGGCCATTGCCCGCGCTCTCGCGCCGAAGCCTTCCGTCCTCTTGCTTGACGAACCCTTCGGCGCGGTGGACGCCAAGATCCGCCAGGAACTGCGCGACTGGCTGGTGCGCCTGCACCACGACCTGCGGGTGACGACGATCTTCGTCACGCACGACCAGGAGGAGGCGATGGAGGTGAGCAACCGGATCGTCATCTTCTCGCGCGGGCGGCTAGAACAGATCGGGTCGCCGCGCGAGGTGTATGAAGAACCGGCGAACGAGTTCGTCGCCCGGTTCATCGGCGCGATGAACGTGGTGGAGCTCGAAGTGCGGGACGGCGTGGGGCGTTGCGGGGAGCTCCGGTTCCCGATGGCGGACCGGCCGGACGGGGAGCGCGTGCGGATCGGTTTCAGGCCCTTTTCGGTGCGCCTGAGCCCGGACGCCGGACGTCTGCCGTATCGCGCGACCATCCGCCACACCTACTTCCTGGGCGTGATGCTGCGGGTCGAGTTGGACCTGCCCTCGGGCCTGCGGATCAGGGCGCGGATGACGAAGGAGGACCATGCGGCCCTGGGCCTGGAGGACGGAATGGGGATCTCTTTCGAAATCGCCCAGCACCGTATGCTGTCGCGGAATGCGGAGGGAGTCCACGTCGCTTGATCCCCTGCTTGTTTCGCGGCCGTTGTCGGGGTTTGCCCGGGTTCAGGAATCGAGGTTGCCAAGCCTTCGGCCCCGGGTTTGGGTAGTTCCCGCCACCCAGTTTCAGGGACACAACCGGAGTGGGACTTATTATGAGCAAGCTTCGCATTCTCCATCTGGAAGACAGCCCGTCCGACGCGTTGTTCGTCGAGCTGGCGCTCAAGGACAACGGCTTCGATCCCGACATGGTGCGCGTGCAGAACGAGGCCCAGTTCACCGCCGCGCTGGACAAGCACCGACCCGAGCTGATCCTGGTGGACAACGGCGTGCCGGGCTTCGACGGGGCCGAAGCCCTGAAGCTGGCGCGGCGCGCGTGTCCGGAGATCCCCTTCATCTTCGTCTCGGGCTCCACCGAGGAGGAGACCGTCATGGAACGGCTCAACGCCGGGGCCACGGACTACGTGTCCAAGGACCATCTCTGGCAGCTCACCACGGCGCTGCGCCGGGCTTTGGCCCCGCACCCCCGCCAGCCCGAGCCTCCGGCCCGCATCGACGTGTCGCGTCCTGGAGGCCATGTGCAGGCCATGAAGCGACTGGTCGCGGCGGTGCAGGAGCTTTCGCTGGCCCGCAACCTCGACGCCGTCATGGCCGTCGTCCGTCGCGCCGCCCGCGAGCTCACCGGGGCGGACGGGGCCACCTTCGTGCTGCGCGAAGGCGACAAGTGCCACTACGCGGACGAGGACGCCATCGAGCCTCTCTGGAAGGGACAGCGTTTCCCCATTTCCGCGTGCGTCAGCGGCTGGGCCATGTTGAACCGCCGGCCGGCCGTCATCCCCGACATCTTCTCCGATCCCCGAGTCCCGGCCGACGCCTACCGGCCCACCTTCGTCAAAAGCCTCGTCATGGTCCCCATCCGCACCGAGTCGCCCATCGGGGCCATCGGCAACTACTGGGCCAGACCGCACGAAGCCACGCCCGAGGAGGTGGAGCTGCTCCAGACCCTGGCCAACACCACCTCCGTGGCGCTGGAGAACGTGCAGCTCTACCGCGAGCTGGAGCAACGGGTCCAGGACCGCACCGCGCAGCTCGAACAGGCGAACCGCGAGCTGGAGACCTTCTCCTACAGCGTCTCCCACGACCTGCGCGCGCCGCTGCGGAGCATCAACGGCTTCATCGGGCTCCTCGCCGAGGAATGCGGCCCCGCCCTCAACGAACAGGCCTGGACCTACATCTCCCGCGCCCG
>CBFGQE010000627.1:0-2356 GCA_965650815.1 uncultured bacterium | reverse complement strand
TTGGGCTGCTGGATTCTCTTCCTCGCCGCGATGGGCTTCACCGGGGCGGTGCATCAGGTCGGGTGGTTGTTTGGAAGCGGAGAACCCTGGTTACAAAACAGTCGTCGGAAGGTCTATGAATTCCATGAAATGAAGCAGACTGGGGTCTCTGTCCGAATTGCTCTGTCTGACACTCGGGAATCGCCAGATCAGATGCGGGACGCCATTGCCGATGAGAGTCGGCTGTATCGCGACACGTGCACGGTGCTGTGCTTTCCGGCAGATGCAGGTCCGGTTCGAACGGTTCTGGTTCTGCCCCGCTCCCCGGAAGTTTTGAAGCGCCGTGGCTTCTTTAGGATCGAAGCCGATGGAAGCTCCAGAGACGAGCCCGACGACCATCTGGCTCCGACGCTCGACCGCCTGAACGCCGGGAACTTCGAGCCGCTTCTCCAGCCCTGAGCCCCTGTGGCCCGCTTCCTCGTCCTCGTCTTCCTCCTCCTCTTCGTCTCTCTTCCATTTTCGACAGGGAGGAGGACGAAGAGAAAGACGAGGACGAGGAACGGGGAACACTCCCCGTCTTGCACGCCGCTTCGCTCCGGGCATTATCCGCGTCGATTACGACCAATCAGCCATGCCCACCTACGAATACGTTTGCGAGAAGTGCGGTCACGAGTTCGAGAAGTTCCAGTCCATGAAGGACAACGCCCTCACCACCTGCCCGGAGGACGCTTGCCCTAAGAAGAAATGGGCGAAGGGCAAGGTGAAGCGCCAGCTCGGTTCGGGCGCGGGCCTGATCTTCAAGGGCAGCGGCTTCTACATCACCGACTACCGTAGCGAGGGCTACAAGTCGGCCCAGAAGAGCGACGCGGCTCCGGCTGCCTCTTCCTCGTCGTCCGGCGATTCCGCTCCGGCGGCGAAGCCGGCGGCCGAAGCCAAGCCCGCCGCCAAGCCGAAGGCCGAAACGAAGGCTTCCCCCAAGAAGGCGTCCAGCTAGGCTCGGAGCCATCCCCATGAATCTCCGGGCCGTCATCGCGTTGTTCCTCCTGACAGGGTCCGTCGCCGTCACCGCCCCTTTGCCCCCGTCCTTTCGGGGCTCGGAGGTCGTTGTCGAGAGCCAGACGCGGCAGTTCACCGTGCGCGGACCTGCCGGGGCAGCGACGCCGCTGAACCGCCCGATGCGGACGCAGTCGCGGGATTTGCTGACGCTCGATCCTTCCGCCACGGCGGTCAGCGCCGAGCGGGTGAAGCAGGCGCTGCTGGAGGAACTGGGGCTCCGCGACCGCTTCAGCCGCCTGGCGGCGGTGCGCGGCTTGGAGCCGGGCCGGATCGTCCTGAACCTTTCCCCCCGGCAGCGTCTGCCGCTGGTGTCGCGGACACCGGTGCATGGCGGCTGGACCTACCAGGTGGACCTGCCGGTGCAGATGACGGCCCACGCCTTCAACGAGGTGCTGGTCCAGGTGCTCCTGGTGGATCTCACCGCGCCCGACGGCGCCGCCGCGGTGGATCTCCCGCTTTGGCTCAGCGCCGGTCTCGTGGCGCACCTGGAAGAATCGGCCGTGCAGCCGCTCTTCCTGGACGCGGGCCTCGAATCCCGCATGGAGTCGCGCGGCGAATCCTTGGAGCAGCGGAACACGAAGCGGTTCCGGACCGTCTTCCAGAGCCGCACCGCGCTGTCCTTCGAGGAGCTGAGCTGGCCGGAGAACGTCGGTTCGGACGAGGCCGGGCTCTTCAAGCCCTCGGCGCAGTTCTTCGTCTATGCCCTTCTCCAGCTGCCGAACGGCCGGGACTGCCTCCGGACGATGGTCCAGCGGCTGGCCCGCTACCGGAATTGGCAGTTCGCCTTCCACGAGGCCTTCGCGGCGCATTTCAAGGAACCGAAGGACGTGGAGAAATGGTGGGCCGTGCAGCTCGCCGCCGTGACCGGGCGCGATCTGGACAAGCTCTGGACCGACACGCTGTCGCTGACGCGGCTTGAAGAGGCGCTGCGCGTGCCGGTGCAGATCCAGTTCACCGGGAACAGGCCCCCGGAGACCTCCGCCGTCACCCTCCAGAACGCCGTCACCCGTTGGAACTTCACCCAGGAACAGATCGTCCTGCAGCGCGTCGCGCGCGACCTCGACAGCCTGCGCCTGCGGGTCGCGCCGGACGTCGTGGACCTCGTGGACGGCTACCGGCTCGCCATCGCGAACTACCGCAGCGCGCGCGATCCGCAGCGGGACATCTACCGGGGCAAGTCCGGCGCGGCCACCAGCGCGCTCTACGAACAGCGCGCCTTCCAGCGCCGCCTCGACGAGCTCGACGCCCAGCGCCAGCAGATCCGCCAAAAATTCCTGTCCGACCTCGGCCTCCACGAAGCCGAACGCCGCGTGGCGGTGAC
>CBFGQE010000626.1:0-2372 GCA_965650815.1 uncultured bacterium | reverse complement strand
GAACCCTTTCTTCTCCGGCTTCGCGGCGGTGGCGCGGTTGGGGACGTTGGTCAATCCCTCCAGGTTGTAGGTCGGTGTGGCATTGGTGGGCGCGGCGACCACAGGCGGCGGTTCGTTGGTGCGAATAGGATCGGCCACGGCGGAGCGGATCGGCGGGGCTTCTTCCACTTTGGCCACTTCCACGGCGCGGGCAGGAGGCGCGACTTCGCGGCGCGGCGGCGGGTTGGTCGCGATCGGCGCGGAGACGGTCGGCTTGGCCGCGGGTGTGGTTTCGGCCGGCTTGGAAACGACGGAGCGCGACGGAACGGCGTTGGTCGGCGGAACGGTGTTCCGGGCCACGACGTTGGTCACAGTGGCGGGCGGCGGATTCGTAGGCAGGGGCGAAATGACGGCCACCGGATTGAGCTCCGCATCCAGCGCCACGACGGCCGTCTCGATCGGCACGGTGGCGGAGGAACGGGGCACTCGCGCCAGGTAGTCGCGATACGCCGCCAGAGCCGTGCGCCGGTCGCCGAGCTGGTGGTAGGCCACGGCGAGGTTCAGCACCGCCGGGGCGTAGCCGGAATCGGTCTGGATCGCGGCGGTGAAGAGCGGGATGGATTCGCGGATACGGCCCCGGAGGAACGAAATCTGTCCCAGCAGGTTCAACCGTTCCGCTCCGGCCGGGGCGTGTTCGAGGTTCGTGCGGGCGGCTTCCAACAGCCGCGCCCGTTCATTCACCGGCAACTGGGCGGCGGCCCGCACCTGCGCCTGGCCGAGACGCAGCCAAGCCTCGGGCAGATCGGCCTTGAGCGTGCAGTAGGTGGTGAAGGCGTCGGCGGCGGCGAGGTTGTTGCCGGCTTCAAGGTAGAGATAGCCGAGATTGAGCCGGGCGGCGGCGAGGTTCCGGTCGAGCAACAGCGCTTTCTGGTAGGCCTGTTCGGCGCGCTTTTGTTGGCCGTGGCGATGGTAGGCGAGACCGAGATGGTTCCAGGCCTGGGCGTTGCTCTCCAGGTCGCGGTAGCGGATGGCCTTCTCGAACTGCGCGACGGCTTCGGGGATCTTGCCCGCGCGGAGCAGTTCGTCGCCCTTCAGCAAAGCGGCCGGGCCGGGCGGACGACAGCCGACGCCGAGCAGCGCCACGACGGCCAGCACGCCGACGGGGCGCGTCCACGGAGCGGAACGGGGCGGCTTCTGCATGGGGCGAGCCTCGCCCCCGCGACGCGCGGGTGTCAAATTTCCATGCTCCCGGGCGCGGACAAATGTTGGCGCTCGGCCTCCGCCCGCACCAGCCGTCGCCACAACCATTCGCCCGTCTCCCGCAGCACACGTCGCGAGGCCAGGATGCTCATGTGGCCGTGGGGCAGGGTCCGGCGTTCGGGCCGGTCCCAGCTTTCCCAAAGCATCTCCAGCGTGGGCTGCGGGATGAAGAGATCGTGTTCCCCGAAGACCAGCAGCAACCGCTCCTTCGGCACCAGCGGCCGGTGCGCGGTCAAGCTGAGCGGCGAGAGATCCAGCGGTTCTCGCCGCAGGCTCCGACACACCGGCCGGCAGAACGGCAGATGCTGGACGGTCTCCGCAATGTCGCTCAACGGCGTGGCCAGCACCGCCGTGTCCACCGCCGGATCGTGGCAGGCCAGCAGTCCCGCCAGCCAACCGCCGAGCGAATAGCCCCAGACCGCGACGCGATGCGAACCCTGTTCCCCGAGCCAGGCGAAGAGCGCGCGGTGGTCGGCCAAGGCCTGATGGGTCGCGGCCATCATCGCGGCCAGGTCGCCCGAGATGAAGTCGCGCACCTCCGGCGGTGCGGCCGGGCGGCGATGAAGGTGATAGGGCAGCTCCAGCATGGCGACATTCAACCCCGTGGCCGCGAGCCGCCGCGCCACGGCGGGTTGGCGAAAGAGATAGCCCAGTTCGTCGTTCCAACCATGGAGCAGGACGACCGTCGGGCGATCCTTCAGGCTGGAGCCCGCGCGGAAGAGTCTTCCGTGGACCACACGGTTGCGCTCCGGACCCAGAGCGACGGGCGAGGCAAAGGTGAAGTCCGTTTCCGAGTGGAAGACCGGTCGCGCCGCCTTCACCTGTGGAGTGAAGAAGTCCGGCCTCGCCAACCAAGTCGCCGCCTCCACCGAGCGCGCGGGCCGGTCGGCCGACTCCGCGTGCATCAAGGCCGCGAAAGCCAAGGTGCCACGGTCGATGAGCTGGGCGAGGAAGGCGTTCACAAGAATCGAGCTCCAAGCTGGGCGACGCGACGGCCCGGCGCAAGACGGCGCCCCTCGGCAAACGATTGACGCTGCCCCGCGTCGCCTCTTTGCTCTGCCGCGCATGACGGCTTCCATTCAGGAATTGATGGCCCGCACGGGCGTGAAGTTCGGCACCAGCGGCGCGCGCGG
>CBFGQE010000625.1:0-2382 GCA_965650815.1 uncultured bacterium | reverse complement strand
CCGCTTCTGGGTGGTGTCGCCCTGGGTGACGCCCACCTGGTCCGGCTGCATGGCGAGGACGTCGGTGAAGACGTCGCGCAGGCCGCGCACGTCCTGGAAGTTGGGATGCGAGAACGTCCGCCAGGTGTTCGGCGCGGTGACGTCCTCCGAATAGACGCCGACCATCCGCTCCGGCTCGTGGGCCAGCATGGGCCGGAGGAGCGAGGCGTTGATCAGGGTGAACATCGCGGAATTGGCCCCGATGCCGATGGCCAGGATGGCGACGGCGACGCAAGCGAAGCCCGGGTTCTTCAGCAGTTGGCGGAAGGCTTGGCGGAGGTGGTTCATGGCTTTGTCAAATCCGAGGGACGAAGGACAAAGGACGAAGCAAGGACGAAGCCCGGACGGGTCGAAGAACGGAGTTCGGGATTGGAGCCTGTGGTTTCATTGGGCCTTTGGCCTTCGGGCTTCGTTCATTTCATTCGCTGCGCAGCGCGATCATCGGGTCCGCGTTGGCGGCGCGGCGGGCGGGGATGAGCAGGGCGATGGCTCCGGCCGAAACCAGGACCCCGACCACCGCGACGCCGATCCAGAGGTCGGACAGCGACGGGGCGAAATGCGGGATCAACGACCGCAACGCAAAGGAGGCGGCGCCGGCCAGCAACAGGCCGATGGCCAGGCCGAAGCCGATCAGCTTCACGCCCTGCCCAAGCACCAGTCGGCGGAGATCGCCCCGGTTCGCGCCGATGGCGAGGCGGACGCCGAACTCGCGGGTCCGCAGCTTCACCCCGAGCGAAATGATTCCGTAGAGCCCGACGCTCGCGAGCACGAGGGCGCCCGCGCCGCAAACCACGAACAGCACGCCGAAGGCGTTCATGCCGACCCGCTCCATCTCGAGGATGGCCTGCACGGTCTGGATCTGGGCGACGGGCAATTCTGGATCGAGCGTCGCCACGGCTTCGCGGATCGCGGTGGTGAAACGCGCCGGATCGCCCTGGCCCCGGACCACCAGCGTCATCGCACGGTAGGGACGCTGCGCCAGCGGCCGGTAGATCACCGCGCCCGGAGACGCTTGGCCGGCCTTCACGCTGCCGAGTTCGGGGACGATTCCGACGATCGTGAACCACGGCAGCGTGTTCGTGCCGTTGGCGCCGAAGCGCACGCGGCGGCCGATGACCTCGGCCTCGCGGCCGAAGCGGGCGGCGAAGGCGGAGTTGACCACGGCGACGGGCGCGGACGAAGCAGTGTCGGCGTCGTTCAAGGCGCGTCCCGCCACAGGGCCCACGCCGAAGGCATCGAGGAAGCCCGGCGAAACCGATTCGATCAGGCAATCCGGTCGGTCGTTCGGGCGAGGATAGACCGCTCCTTCCAGTTCGATCTTGGGCATCTCCCGGGACCGCAGCGCCTCAGCGGAGACCCACGCGGCGGAGGCCACGCCCGGTGAGTTCTTCACCCGGTCCAACAACGTCTCGAAGAAGAGGAGCCGCGTGTTCGCGTCAGTGTAGCGCGGGGCGTCCAGGGCGATGCGGGCGGTGAGGACGGACGCGGGATCGTAGGGCAGCGTCTTGTGGTTGAAGGCCACGAGCACGGCGGCGAACAGGCCGGCCACGGTGACGAGACAGACGGAGAAGGCCATCTGCGCGTTGACCAGCACCTGAGAAAAGCGCGAGACGCGCCGGCTGCCGCCGCCGGTGTCCTTGAGCGCGTCGTTCGGGGCCACGGAAGAAGCCTTCAGGGCCGGAGCCAATCCGGTCAGAAGCCCCGCGATCAGCGCCACGGCGGCGACGAAGAGGAACACGCGGCCATCGAGCTCGAAGTTCATCCAGAACGGCGCACCGCCGGTCAGCGGCCGTTCCGTCATCAGGTAATGCCAGAGCGCCCGGGTGCTCGCCGCCGCCACGAGCAATCCGCCCACGGCGCCGAGCACGGCCACCAGCGTGCTTTCCCACAACAGTTGTCGGACCAAGCGCGCGCGGCTCGCGCCGAGGGCGACACGGATGGCCATTTCCTTTCGTCGATCCACCGAACGGGCGAGGACGAGATTGGCGACGTTGGCGCAGGCCAGCAGCAGGACGAGGAAGGTGGCGGCGAGGATCGAGGTGAGCATGACGCGGAGGGCGTCCTTCACGCTGCGTTGGGCGAAGGGCACGACCTCGACGGACCGCACCTTGCCGTCGGGATCCACCTTCGCATCCGCGTCCCAGACGAAACCGTCGGCCGCGGATGCGGCGTTCGGGCCAGCGGCTTCCTGAAGCCGGCGTCCGATGGTGGCGAACTCTTCGGCTGCTTTGGCCGGGCCGACGTCCTGCCGAAGCCGGCCGAAGACAAAACCGCCTTGGACCGGTTCATCCGTCCGCCGGGGAATCCAGACCTCTTGGTTGAAGGGGAAACCGAAGCCGGGAG
>CBFGQE010000624.1:0-2386 GCA_965650815.1 uncultured bacterium | reverse complement strand
CAGCCACGACTTCGACCGCGTGGCCGGGCTCTATTCGCCGTCGTTCCAGGACAAGGACAAGACCGCCGTGCTCGTCGGTCTCAGCCAGTTGCTCGGACCCGCCACCGTGCTTTCGGCCAATGTGACCCTGGCCTACACCGACGGTTATCTGTCCGATCCCTACAAGGGCGTGAACTTCGACATCGCCTACACCGATCCGGTCTTCAATCCGCCCGCCGGCGAGCTCGTGCCGGAAAACCGCCCCGGCCATCGCTTCGATCAGATCGTGCATCTAGGCTTGAACCACTACGTCAAACCGGCCTCCGGTGCGGTCGATGCCAGCTACCGTTTTTACCACAACGACTACGGCGTGCTGGCCCACACCGTCTCGGTGGCCTGGCTCCAGAAACTGGGCGAACACGTCGTCGTCTCTCCGTTCTTCCGCTTCCACAGCCAGTCGGCGGCGGACTTCTACGCGCCGCAGTTCGTCGGCGATCCGTTCTTCCCCGAAGGCGGCGACATCGGCGAACAGCAGGCCGGCATCCCCGGCGTCGCCATCGCGCCCGCGTGGCCAGAACACTACTCGGCGGACTACCGGCTCTCGCGGTTGGACACGTTCACCTACGGCATCAGCGCGACGGTGAAGATCAAGGACCGCGTCTCGCTCGACGCCGCCTATAAACGCTACGTCATGGAAGGCCGCGACGGCGCAACGAGCGCCAGCGCCTATCCCTCCGCGCACGTCTGGACCCTCGGCCTCCGCCTATGGTTCTGAACGAACATCCCGTGCGGGAACGCATCCGTCGCACCACGCAATGGACGGCCGAAAGCGGCTTCGCGACGTTGTCCTTCCAGGCAATGGGCACGCCGTGCCGCATCCGCTTCGCCGGGGACCCAGCCGCCGTGCGGTCCCTCGGCGAAGACCTGCGCGATTGGGTCGGGGACTTCGAGATGAAGTTCTCCCGCTTCCAGCCCGACAGCCTGATCTCGCGCATCAACGCCGCTCCCGCCGGGACTTGGACGGAAGTGGACGCCGAGACCGACCGGCTCTTCGCGCTCTGCGATCAGCTCCATTTCTTCACGCGGGGCGCGTTCGATCCCTCCGCGTTGCCGCTGCTGAAGCTCTGGGATTGGAAGAGCGATTCGCCCCGTTTCCCCACCGACGCCGAAGTGGCCGCAGCCAAGACGCTCGTCGGTTGGCGCAAGGTGAAGCGTCGCCCCGGCGCGATCCAGTTGCCTGCGGAAGGCATGGCGCTGGACCTCGGCGGCATCGGCAAGGAATACGCCGTGGACCACGTGGCGTTGCGCCTCGGCGAGGCGGGCGTGAAAGGCGCGCTCGTCGATTTCGGCCAAGATGTCCGCGTGGTCGGGCTGCCGACCGGGAAGCCGTTTTGGCACATCGGCCTGGAAGATCCGGCGCAGCCCGGCCGCGTCTGGTGCGGCTTGGCCGTGAAGGACCGCGCGGTGGCGACTTCCGGCGACTACCTCCGCTGCCGCACGCTCAATGGCCGCCGCATCGGCCACATCGTCGATCCGCGCACCGGCTACCCCGTGGACAACGGCGTGCGCGCCGTCTCGGTCATCGCGCCGTCCTGCACCTTGGCCGGAGCTCTCTCGACCACGGCGTTTGTTTTGGGGAACCGCGAAGGGCTCGCGATCATCCAATCCCAGGCCGGAGCCGCCGGCGTGGTCTCCACCGACCGTGAACGCGTCCACACGAGAAACTTCCATGAATACTGCGTCTCTTGAGCGAAGCGAGGACGGGAGCGTCCGAACGATTCGCCCCACCCCTGCCCCTTCGGAGGGGAACCGGAAACGCGCGTCCGGTGGTCGGTTGACGTCCTGCCTTATCCCCTCCCGGGAGGGTTCAGGGGTGGGTTCGACTACCCGGGGCATTCTCAAGACCTGGAGCCTTGGACTGCGTTCCTTCGCCGCCGGGATCGCCTTTCTCGCGTTGCTGGCCATCCCTGTCTTCGCCGCTGGCTTGAAGGAAGGCGACGCCCTGCCCGATCTCTCGAAATTCCAGCTCGAAGGTTCCCAGCCCGATCTCAAGGGCAAGGTCGTGCTGATCGACTTCTGGGCCTCGTGGTGCCCGCCCTGCAAGGCGTCGTTCCCCGCGATGGACGCGCTCCTGAAAAAATACGGCGAGAAGGGCTTCGTCGTGCTCGCCGTCAATGTGGACGAGGACAAGCGCGAGATGGACAAGTTCCTCAAGAAGGCGTCGCCCACCTTCAACATAGTCCGTGACGCCCAGCAGAAGTTTGTCGAAGCCGCCAACGTCTCCACCCTGCCCACCAGCCTGCTGATCGACCGCACCGGCAAGATCCGCCACGTCCACTCCGGCTTCGAAGGCGAGAAGACGACCGCCCAATACGAGAAACAAATCGAGGAACTGCTGAAGTGATCC
>CBFGQE010000623.1:0-2393 GCA_965650815.1 uncultured bacterium | reverse complement strand
TGCGCAAGGGCTACAAGATGCGCGACCGTTTGATGCGCGCCGCCACCGTCGTCGTGGCCAAGAAGCCCGCCGCCTAAAGCCCTTTTTCCCGCACCCTGCATGGCCACGAAGCGCGACTACTACGAGATTCTCGGCGTCGAAAAGAACGCCACGGCGGACGACCTGAAGAAGGCCTACCGCAAGCTCGCCATCAAGTATCATCCGGACAAGAACCCCGGTGACAAGGCAGCGGAGGAGAAGTTCAAGGAACTGGGCGAAGCCTACGAGGCCCTCTCCGATCCGCAGAAGCGTGCCGCGTATGACCAATACGGCCACGCGGCCTTCGATCCCCGGCAACGCGCCGGGGCGGGCGGACGCGGCCCCGCCGGCGGCGGCTTCCACGATCCGGCGGACATCTTCCGCAGCGTCTTCGGCGACGAGGGCGGCAGCATCTTCGACGCGTTCTTCGGCGGCGCGGGCGGCGGTGGCCAGCAACGTCGCCAACCGGGCGGGGCCGAGCGCGGTTCCGACCTGCGCTACAACCTGGAGATCACCTTCATGGAAGCCGCCCTCGGCTGCGAAAAGGAGATCACCGTCACCAAGGACGACACCTGCGAGGTCTGCACCGGTTCCGGCGCGGAAAAGGGCTCCGGCATGAAGACCTGCACCACCTGCGGCGGCCGTGGCCAGGTCATCTCCTCGCGCGGCATCTTCAGCATCGCCCAGACCTGCCCCCGCTGCGAAGGACGCGGCCGCACGTTCGAACGGCCCTGCAAGACCTGCAACGGCTCCGGCCGCCACCAGCGCACCTCCGTCATCAAGCTCAAGATCCCGGCGGGCGTGGACACCGGCGCGCGCCTGCGCTCCTCCGGCAACGGCGAGGGCGGCATCAACGGCGGTCCGGCGGGCGACCTCTACGTGGTCCTCGAAGTCGAGCAGCACGAGATCTTCGAGCGCGACGGCGACGACCTCCATTGCGAGGTGCCCATCAGCTTCACCACCGCCGCGCTCGGCGGCGAGGTCGAGGTGCCCACGCTGACCGGCGCGGCCCAGATCAAGATCCCCGCCGGCACCCAGACCAACTCCACCTTCCGCCTCAAAGGCAAAGGCGTGAAGAACGTCCAGGGCTACGGCACCGGCGACCTGCTCGTCCGCGTGAAGGTGGAAGTGCCGACCAAGCTCAACTCCACCCAGCGCGCCAAGCTGGAGGAATTCGCCGCCCTCTGCGGCGCGGACGTAAATCCCGAGAGCAGCGGCTTCTTCGAGAAGGTGAAGCGGCTCTTCCGCTGAACCGTAAGCGGAGCGCGGACGGTCACGTCCGCGAGTCCAGCTTGATTGCAACCGATGGCCGAAGCCCAGTCTGGCATCCGGGATCAGGAATCCGCCTCAACGTAGAACGCCGCCTCGCGGACGAGACCGTCCGCGCTCCGCTGCTTGGCCGTCCCGATCAAGGCACTGTTCCGACGGCGACACCATTAGTTCGGACGAACTCGGCTGCTTTCCACGGCACAACCTCAAACGCAGGTGTTCGGCTGTAGCCGCCCGGCTTCAGACTCGGCACATGTCTTCCCAGCCAAATCCTCATGCGGTCGAAGACGTGGATCTCGCCTTCGGAGTCGTCGTAGCGCCTGCCCCAAAAGCTCAACTCTCCGTCATTAGCCAGCACAGCCGATCCAACTCCGGCCATTCCGCAGATTCCGTTATCGATTTCAGCTATCGGCAACCAGTCCTCCGAGATTTGAACCCATCGGTTTGCCAAAGTTCCGAGACGGTTCCGCCCTGAGACCCAAGCTTTTCCGGTGCGATCCAAAACGAGAGTGGTGGACTCGTCGGCCGACCATGATGCGAGACCGTTCGGAATCTCCGGCAAGGACTGCCAGAAGTGTTTACGTTCACTGGAAAGATCGAATTTCCAGAGACGGCCCGTTTGATCCTCGGCCAAAACACTCGCCGACCCACACTGGACCCGGACAAACGAGCTGTTGGTTCCCAACGGAAACAGGGGATTTGGATCGTCGGCGGCAACGCCTCGACTCAAGGAACGTTCTTTCAGAATTGGGCTCCACGCCCAAACAGTGCCGTTTGATTTGACCGCTGCCCACGCGTCGGCACCCGCAGCCACGCCAGCCCAATCGCGGTCTTTTGCCAACGGGACCGGCGTATTTCAGGAACCATAGAATCCCGGCCCGAGTTCCAGGTATTTGTTGGCTCCCACCGCCCAAAGGGTTCCATCGGCGCGAAGCCCGATCATGGCGCTGCCGCCGCAGCAAACGCTTGTCCAGTTAGTCGCTGCGTCGATTTGCACCGGTCCTTTGCCTGGGGGAACGAACAGGCCACCGCGGATCATTGGTATCAGCGCTCCCCATTGCCACAGGGTTCCATCTTCCCGGAGCGCGAACGTCGCCTGATTGAGC
>CBFGQE010000622.1:0-2394 GCA_965650815.1 uncultured bacterium | reverse complement strand
GAGGCGTGGCGTTTGGCGAGGCGGACGCCTTGTTCGTCGCGCATCAGTTCGCAGTGGTAAAAGTCCGGAGCCATCCGGCCGAGGGCGCGGTAGAGCAGAAGTTGCCGCGCGGTGGAGACGAGGAGGTCTTCGCCTCGGACGACTTCGGTCACTTCCATCAACGTGTCGTCCGTCACCACGGCCAGTTGGTAGCTGGGAATGCCGTCGTGTCGCCAGACGATGAAGTCGCCGAAGTCGCGACCGGCAACGAAGGTTCTCGGACCGAGCCGACCATCCACGAACGAAATGGCCTCACCATCGGGCACGCGGAAACGCCAAGAGACCTTTTCGCCCGTGGCTTCGGTTCGTCCCCGGCACGTCCCCGGATAGATCGGTTCCTCGTCGCCTTCGTGCGGCGCGGAGAGCGCGGCCAAGATGTCTTTGCGCGAACAGCGGCAGGGATAGACGAGACCCGTTGCCTTCAAGCGCTCGAAGGCCGCGCGGTATTGTTCCAAGCGGGCGCTCTGGACGTAGGGCGCGTGGAGACCGCCGACATCCGGGCCTTCCTCCCAACGCAGCCCGAGCCAGTGCAGGTCTTCCAGGCAGGCGGTGACGAACTCGGGTTTGCAACGCGGGCCGTCCAGGTCCTCGATCCGCAGAATGACCCGACCGTCGGTCGCGCGCGCGCGTTGCTCCGCCATCCAGAAGGTCCGCGCGTGGCCGAGGTGGAAAAGCCCGGTGGGCGATGGCGCGATGCGGCCGACATACGGGCGCGGTGGTGAGACGAGTGACGAAGCGGCGTCCACGATCAAAATCAAAAAGGCGCGTGCGGATTCTGGGCCAACCATTCGTCGAGTCCGGGAAAACGTGTGCCCAGCAAAGCTTCAAGCTTCTGCGTCTTCATCGAAGTGTCGGGCGAACGCGGCGGGCCTTGGTAGTCGCGCACGGAACCGCCGCAGAGTTTCATATCGGACAATCCCCAGCGTTTCACGAGGATTTCCCCGATCTGGTAGCGCGACAGTTTTTGCCCGCCACACAGGTGGAAGATCCCCTGCACTCCCGGCCGTCCTATCAGGCTCCAGAGCGTCTGCGCGGTCCATCCGGCGGCGATGGGACAGCGGAACTCGTCGGTGAAGAGAGTCATCGGTTTGCCCTGGGCCAAGGTGCGGCGGAACTCCTCGTTGAAGCCCCGGTCGCCGCTCTGGGAAACGCCGCCGTTCATGGAGAGGCGGAAGACGGCGTTGCGCGGGTTCTGCAACACGGCGGCTTCGGCCTCCACCTTGGTCTCGCCATAGGCGTTCACCGGGCTGACCGGATCGGTCTCGGTGTAGCCGCCCTTGCGTCCGTCGAAGACGAGGTCGGTGGAGAGGAACCAGACCGGGGCATCGCCCGCCAAGGCGCAGAGACGGCGCGTGGCCTCGACGTTGATCCGGCGCGCGGCGGCGGGATCGCGCTGACAATCGGCGGGCTTGGCCATCGCGGCGGCATGGAGGATCAACGACGGACGATCCCGCAACAGCGATGCCCGCACCGCTTCGGCGTCGGTCAAATCCACCTCCGGTCGAGCTATCGGAATGGCGCGAACACCGACGGGAGCCGTGCGCACCAGTTCCTGGCCGATCAAACCGGCGGCACCGGTGATCCAGACGGTTCGACCTTGGGCGGATGACATGCGGCGAAACTAACGACGCGCCGCGTTTCGCCGCCACTGAAAGCTTCCCAGCCCGCCGCCGCTTCTGCTTCGCTCGCGCGCATGATTCTCCGCCCGCTCTGCGTTCTGGTGCTCGCCACGTTGCCTGCCGCCGCCGCAACGCTCTACGACGGTTCGCTGGGCACGGCTCCGTCGTCGCAGCAATGGCTGTATCTGACGGACCCTTTCTCCGGCGCGTCGGCCGTGCAGACGGTCGGGGCATCGTCCGTCACGCTGGACACCACAGCGGCCATTTCGGACAAAGCGGGCTACTTCGCGTCCCATGCGAGCCACTCGGGCATTCCGGTGCTGGACCGCACGACGGGATTCACCGTGTCGTTCACCGTGAAGCTCAATTCCGAGAGCCATATCACGTCGGACCGCGCGGGCTTCAGCGTGATCGCGCTCGGCAGCGACAGCCAAGGGATCGAGCTCGCCTTCTGGAGCGACCGCATCTGGGCCCAGGCGGACGACCCGCTGTTCACCCATGCCGAGGAAGCGCTCTTCGATCCGACCGCGGCCTTGATCAGCTACGATCTTGAGATCCTGGGCGACACCTACACCTTGAGTTCGGGCGCGAGCACGATCCTCACCGGCAGCGTGCGCGACTACACGGCCTTCTCCGGCGCGTTCAATCCCTACGACCAGCAGAGCTTCCTCTTCTTCGGCGATGACACGAGCCAGGCGGCGGCGAGCTTCGAGATGACCCACGTGGCCGTGACGGT
>CBFGQE010000621.1:0-2407 GCA_965650815.1 uncultured bacterium | reverse complement strand
CGCAGCGACCATCCCCTAAAGTGGTGAAACCCTCGAATATCCTTCTCATCCGGGGCGAAATGCAGTCCATAGACCCACCGAATCACCCGGATTGAACGCATCATGCGATTCCTTTCCCCAGCCCGAGCCCAGCCGCTCTTCCCGCGCCGCACCGCCACGGTTTTCACCGTTTGGATCGCGGGATGGACGGCCTTGGCTGTGGCGCGCGGAGCCGAGGTCGCCAACGCTCCGGCCGAGACGCGCGTCCGGGTCTATTCCGTCGCCGAAGACGGGACGCCATTGCCGATTCCGGAGGAAGGGCGCGCCCGCTTGGCCGCCAATCCGAAGCTGGTCAGCTTTGCTTACGGTCCCGCCACCAATGTCGTCGGCGCGCCGTTCCGCATCCGTTACCGGCTCGACGGGCTCGACGAGGAATGGAAAGAGCCGGCCGGAGAGATGCGCATCGGCATCCGCTTCATGGACGCGAATGGCGACCAGGTGGGCGAAACATCCTTCGCGGCGATCGGACAATCGGAGGGCTGGACGGGACGCTTGGAGACGTCGCGTTTCCACGCGCAGCAGCGGACGGTCGTCGTGCCCGAACAGGCGGCGGCGATCTGGCTGGTGCTGTCCTCCGCCGGACCGCCGAACGCCGTGGGCAGTTTCTGGATCAGCAACCTCGTCGTGTCCCGCGCGGCTTCCGGCGGTGAACGGCCGCGCGTCCTGATCCCCTGGGCCTTCGCGCCGGGCGACGCACCGGATGCGACCGCCACGGAGCCGCACAACTGGATGCGCGACGGCTTGCGGGCGACGATGGCCAAGGTGTCCGCTGCCGGTCCGGACGGAAGTTCGCTCGCGCTGGGCATCGAGGACGACGATGTCTCCGGCCATGCCGAGTGGCGCATGATCAAGGAGCAGGCTCCTGCTGTGACGCCGGGTGAAGAGCTGCGCATCGACTGGGCTTGGTCGCATTCCCTCGGGCTCGCGGGCCGGGCCTACGCGCATTATCCGGAGCTGTCGGCGGGCTTCTTCCGCTTTCGCATCAACGGCCTCGAATTGAACGGCACGCCGGGCCCCGACGAAGCGTCGCTCTCCATCGAAGTGCCGGTGGCCGCGTGGAAGACGCCGTGGTTCTGGGTGGCCGTGGCGGCGGGCTTGGCGACCATCGGTGTCGGCGGTTGGCGGCTGGCGGAAGGGCGGCGGATGCAGAATCGGCTCCGCCGTTTGGAGCAGCAGCGGGCCGTCGAAAACGAGCGGCTGCGCATCGCGCAGGACATCCACGACGACCTCGGCGCGCGCGTCACGCAGATCTCCCTCTTCAGCGCCATGGCGCAAAAGCGAGAGTCGCTTTCGCCCGAAGCCCGCGCGGATTTCGGCGAAGTCACGCGCTTGACCCGCAGCCTCGTCGGCGCGCTCTACGAAACCGTCTGGTCGGTGAACCCGGAGAACGACAGCCTGGACGCGCTCGCGAATTTCCTCTGCCAGATGGGCAACCAGCTCTGCGCCGAGGCCCAGCTCCGTTGCCGGCTCGAAGTGCCTTCGCTGCCGCCCAGCCTGCCGCTCACCAGCCAGGTGAGGCACAACTTGGCGATGGCGGTGAAGGAAGCCGTCCACAACACCATCAAGCACGCCGCCGCCACGGAGGTGCGCATCGCCATCGCCTTTGAACGCCCGGGCCTGACGATCTCCATCCAGGACGACGGCCGGGGCTTCGACCTTTCCCGGCACGAGCCCGGCAACGGCCTCGGCAACGGCCTCGGCAACGGCCTCGGCAATCTGCGTCGCCGCATGGAGAGCATCGGCGGCTCGTTCCAGATCGAGTCCACGCCCGGCGAAGGCACGCGCGTCGTGCTCCGACTCCAAGTTCCCACACCCGCCGCCGCCCCTTCCGTTTCCCCCAGCCTATGATCAAGAAAGTGGCCATCGTCGAAGACGACCGCGGGCTCAGCGACCAGATCGTGCAGATCCTCGGCTCCGCGAGCGACGTGCAGTTCGTCGGCTCCCATCCCACCGGCGAGGACGCGCTCCAGAGATTGCCGAAGTCCCAGCCCGACGTGGTGCTCATGGACATCAAGCTCCCCGGCATGTCGGGCATCGACTGCGTGGCCCAGCTCAAGCGCACCCTGCCTTCGATGCAGATCATCATGCTGACGGTCTATGAGGACAGCGAACGGATCTTCCGCGCGTTGAAGGCCGGGGCCGACGGCTACCTCGTGAAGTCCAGCCCGCCCGAGACGCTGCTCAAGGCCATCGACGACGTCCACAAGGGCGGCTCCCCCGTCTCCAGCCACATCGCCCGCAAGGTTGTGCAGCACTTCCACCTGATCGGCCCTTCCAAGAAAGAGTCGGAGAACCTCTCCAAGCGCGAGGTCGAAGTCCTGGAGCTCCTCGCCTCCGGCTACCTCTACAAGGAGATCAGCGACAAGCT
>CBFGQE010000620.1:0-2409 GCA_965650815.1 uncultured bacterium | reverse complement strand
GGCGACGGCGGTGGCGACGTTGAGGGAATCGACGTGCGCGGGCAGGGGGATCTGGACGGCTTCTTCGCAGGCGGCCACGACCGCGTCGCCAAGGCCAGGGCCTTCCGCGCCGAAGACAAAACAGCAATCGCCGCGCAGATCGGCTTCCGCCACCGGTCTGGAGCCGGGGCGAGGATGGGCGGCGAGGCAACGAACGCCGCGTTGCCGGAGATCGGCCAAGGTCTCGGACAGCGAAGACGTCCGCACCACGGGCTGTTCGAAGATCGTGCCCATGGAGCCAGAGACGGCACGGCGCTGGAACGGGCTGATGCTGGTTTCCCCGACGATCAGGCAGGAGACGCCGAACGCGGCGGCGTTGCGCACGATCATGCCCATGTTCTCCGCGTTGTTCACTCCATCGATGGCGGCGAGGAGCAGAGGACGCGGGGCAGCGGCGAGACGTTCGGCCAACGTGGGCTGCGGTGGAATCCGCGCGGCGGCCAAGGCCCCCTGGTGGAGCGAGTAGCCGAGGAGGGTTTCCATGAGCGGTTTCTCGGCGAGATAGACGCGGATGACGGCTTCCGGCCGGGCCAGAAGGGCGGGCGACAAGCGTTCCAGCCAGTCGGGCGTGAGCAGCAGGGACTCGACGGTGAAGCGGCTGGCGAGGAGGCGTTGCACAACCTTGGCGTTGGTGGCGACGAGCATGCCGAGGCGCTCGTGTTCCTCCGGCCGACGGAGCGTGCGGTAGAGAGCGAGCTCGGGCAGATCGAGCGTCTGGATGGGTTCGGGATGCAGAATGGCCACGGTCCGTCGGATCAAACCGGGTGGTGCCGGGCAAGGGAAGCTCCGGGAGAAGGTCCGCGCGGCGCGTGGAGGAAACCGGCCGGCTCCGAGGAGCTGCTTGCCAGAGCCGGGCAAAAGCCTTAGCTCAGGATCGAACCCAACCCCGGAAGCATTATGGCCAAAGGCAACAACAGTCAGAAAAAGGAAGTGAAGAAGCCCAAGAAACCGAAGCCCTCGGCGGCGCCCGCCACCCGCGGCTCCTGAGCGCGTCGGCGCTTCTTCGCCGGATCGATGGCCGGGGCGGACCAACAAGGTCGGCTCCGGCCATCACCGATTCTGGAGGGAGTTCTGATCAACAGAGAGGCGGCGCAACGAAGCGCTCGCCCGGCCCGGAGCGGGCCAATAGCATTTCCGGCACGACAAACATGAGCGGCTCCAAACGCATCTCGACCGACGGTGGCCAACCCTTGGCCCAGAATCCCTTCGCGGCTCTCAGCAGCGCGGGACTGCCCGCCGGGCCCGAACCCACGCTGCAACCCGCCGAACCCACCGGCCGCGCGGCGAAAAAGAACACCAATCGCGGACGCGTGGACATCATCCGGCAGAAGGCCGGACGCGGCGGCAAGACCGTCACGGTGATCACGGGCTTTGTCGGCATCGGACTGCCGGAGAAGGAGCAGTTGGCCAAGGCGCTCCAGAAATCCTGCGGCGTGGGCGGCACGGTGAAGGACGGCAACATCGAGATCCAGGGCGACAAGCGCGAGGAAGCCGCGCGCATCCTCACCGAGGCGGGATTCAAGCCGGTTTTCGCCGGAGGCTGACAGGCCTTCGATTCCGTCCTTGGAACTCACCCTCCATCCCATCGGCTTCCTGCGCACGGGCAAGCAGGTAAAGTTCGACGCGCGGCATCAACCCTTGGAGACCGCTCCCGAGCGCAACGTCCTCGAACTCGTGCCCGGTCGCGACTACGCGCTGGCGCTGCGCGATCTGGAAGGCTTCTCCCGCGTCTGGCTCATCTGGTGGTTCCATCGCAACAAGGGCTGGCGTCCGGTCGTGCTCCCGCCGCGCGGTCCCGCCAAACGACGCGGCGTCTTCGCCACCCGTTCGCCGCATCGGCCCAATCCCATCGGCATGACGCCCGTTCCGTTGCTCGCCGTGGAGAAAGGTCGGCTGATCCTCGGCCCGTGCGACTTGGTGGACGGCACGCCCGTCTTCGACATCAAGCCCTACATCCCGGCCTACGACGCCTTTCCCGACGAAGCCGCTGGCTGGACCGGTGAAGTCGATGCGGCGATGTCGGCTCCTCCCAAGTTTGAGGTCACGTTGTCTCCCTTGGCCGAGGAACAAGCGGCGTGGCTGTTGACGAACTGGTCCGTGGACTACAGGGACCGCATGTTCGAGCTGCTCTCCCGCGATCCGTCGCCGCACCGCACCCGCCGCATCCGCCGGAGGATCGATGGCCGCATGGAGATCGGCTGCGGCGCGTGGCGCGGCTACTTTGAAGTGGCAGGGAACCGCGTCACGGTCACGGCGCTCGACGCCGCCTATCCGCTGCGTTTCCTGAACGACGCGTCCCTCGACTACCTGCCCGACCGGGAAGCCCAACTGGCCTTCCTCGCCCAGTGGCCTTCGCCCTACGGCGACTAG
>CBFGQE010000619.1:0-2410 GCA_965650815.1 uncultured bacterium | reverse complement strand
CCCATCGCCGACGGTTTCCGCAACTACGTGAAGGGCAAATACACCATCCCCGCCGAGGCGCTGCTGATCGACAAGGCGCAGCTCCTCACCCTGACCGCGCCGGAGATGACCGCGCTCGTCGGCGGAATGCGCGTCCTCCAGACCAACGCCGACGGCTCCTCCTACGGCGTCTTCACCGCCCGCCCCGGCGCGTTGACCAACGACTTCTTCGTGAACCTGCTCGACATGGCCACGGAGTGGAAATCCGCCTCCCCTTGCGGCAACGCCTTCACCGGCCACGACCGCAAGACCGGTGCCGTCAAATGGACCGCCACCCGCATGGACCTCGTCTTCGGCTCCAACTCCATCCTCCGCGCCCTCGCCGAGGTCTATGGCTGCGCCGACGGCCAGCAGAAGTTCGTCGCGGACTTCGTCGCCGCCTGGACCAAGGTGATGAACCTCGACCGGTTCGATCTCGCCTGATCCCTTCCCGTCCGTCGCCCGCCACCGTCGCCTCTTCGGCGACGGTGGCTTTTTTTCAGACCGCTTGCCGCCAAGGAGCGGTCCCGATCCGTTCAGGGTTTGGGACGGCTGCGGTAGCGTTCGTAGAGGCGGGTGTGGCGGCTTTCGAGGGAAACCTCCCGGCCGCCGATCCACATGCGGACGACGTTGGCGCGGAGGTCGAGGATGTCGCCGTCGGCGACGAAGAAGGTGGCGTCCTTGCCCGTTTCCAGCGATCCGAGCCGATCCGCCAAGCCCAGCAGCTCCGCCGGATGGAGCGTGAGCCCCTTGATCGCCTCGTCGCGCGGCAGGCCGAAGGCCACGGCCTGGGCGGCGGCGTAGGGCACGTTGCGGATGTTCGAAGCGCCGAAGCGGTCGGTGCCGTCGGTGAAGGACACCTTGACCCCGGCCCTGGCCAGCACCGCCGGGGCGGAGAAGTGCGTGTCGTAGGCGTCGGTGTCGCGCACGGGCTGGGTGAAGACGTGCTCGTAGGCCACGGGGATGCGGTTGTCGGCCAGCAGCCCGGCCACGCGCCAAGCGTCCCGCCCGCCGGCGAGGACCATCTTCAGGCGGCGCTTCATGGCCCAGCCCACGGCGGATTCGATCTGCTGGGCTTCGTCGGCGTGGATGAAGAGCGGCACCTCGCCGCGCAGCACGGGCCGCATGGCCTCCCAGGCGGGCACGGGCTTGAAGCCCGGCGCATCGATCCCGGCCTCGCGCGCCCTGGCGTAGGCCCCGGCCTCGTTGAAGAAGCCGTCGATCTCGCGCAGCTTCTCGTCGCGTTCCTTCACCTGGTCCTGCGGGGACTTCCATTTGCCACGCCCGGTGAAGCGCTCCTTCGGGGTCATGTCCAGCCGGAAGCCGGGCCAATACAGGTGCAGCCCGGCCGACCGGCGGATGGCCATCTCCTCGATGGTCCAACCGGCGAGCTGGATCACCGACGACTGTCCGGCGACCAACCCTCCGAGCGGAATGGGCTGAACGTGGGTGAAGCCGTTGGCCCGGGCCACGGGGATGAGCTCGGAGTCGGGATTGACCGCGACCCACGAGAAGACGTCGGGCGTGAAGGAGCCAACCTCCGTGGTGTCGATGGTGGCACGGACGGAATCGATCTCCTGAAGGCCGAGAATGGTGGTGGGCGAGACCAGCCCGGGGAACACCTGTCGGCCGCCAAGGTCAACGACGGTGTCGGCAGGCAACGCGAGATCCGTCCCGAGCGCGGCGATCTTGCCGTCGCGGATGAGCAGCGAGGCGTTGGTGAGGGACGGCCCGGAGACGGTGTGGAGGATGCCGTTGGTCAACAGCAGCGAAGCGGCCCGGGCGGGCAAAACGGCGGCGCAGAGGCCGAGCGCGAGAAGGGCGGGGACAAGGGGTTTCATGGCCGGTCGGGTTCAGAATGGCAATTGGCAGTCCTCGCAGTTCAGGACACCGGACTGGCGGGCGTGCTCGAAGACGCGGAGGAAGAACTTCTCCCGCGCCTTGTCGCCGGCGGAGGCGTCGCCGCCCCCGGCCGACAGTTTCCTGGCCTTGGCGACCAGCGCTTCCCGTTCCTCCGCCAGGCGACCGACGCGCTCCGCTTCCCGCGCCCGGTCGAAGTATTGCCGGCCCTCGATCCACGTCTGGAGGCAGACGCTGCGGGAGTCGAGCGGATGGCCGGACCAGAGGACGAAGTCGCCATCCTTGCCGACCTCCAACGAACCCACGCGGTCGGCGATGCCGAGCTGTCGGGCCGGGTTGAGGGTGACGAACTTCAGGGCCTCGTCCTCCGGCGTGCCGCCATACTTCACGGCCTTGGCCGCCTCGAGGTTGAGGCGGCGGGCATGGTCGTTGGAATCGGAGTTGAAGCTGACCGAGACGCCGCGTTCGCGGAGCAGGCTGCCGTTGTGGGGAATGGCGTCGATGACCTCGTATTTGTAGGCCCACCAGTCGG
>CBFGQE010000618.1:0-2422 GCA_965650815.1 uncultured bacterium | reverse complement strand
AGGAGCTGGATGCCGCCGACAAGCCGACGATGATGGTCTTCAACAAGGTGGACCGATTGTCCGAGCGCGAAGTGGCGGCGCGGTTCCGTGAACGCTTCCCCAACAGCGTCTTCATCTCCGCCAAATCGGGCGAAGGCCTCGACACGCTGATGGCCGAGATCGGCGCGCAGCTCCGGCCCGTGCGCGAGTTCCTGGAGCTGGCCGTGCCCTACGCCGATTCCGCCGTGATGGCTCGGCTGCACGAAGTCGGCCAGGTGGTGGAGAGCAAGTTCAACGGCGCGAAAGCCCGCTTCAAGGTCCGCATCCCGCCCCACCTCCACGCCGAGTTCGAGCGCTACGTGACGAAGGACCTGACCCAGGCGTGAGCTGCTGGCGGCTTCCTGCCCGTAACCATCGCCTCTCCCGCGCGTCGCGAAGAATTTGGCCGGTTGCATCCGCCGTTCCGGGAAATACCTTTCAATGGATGTCATCGGTTCCGCGTCTGATCCGGGCGCGGTTGTCCACGAAAGATTTCGAGCCATGCTGAAAGTCCTCATTCCAAGCGTTGTCGCCGCCGGGTTGGTCGGCGCTCTCGTCGTGCAGCACCGGTCCCTCGGGCGGATCGAGTCCGAGCTGGCCGCGCTCAAATCGACGGGCGCTTCCGGCGAGAAAACCTCTCCGGCGGAGACCGTTGAACGTCGCGGGCATTTCGGACGTTCCGAACCGACCGCCGCCCCGGCGAACACGGCGGTGATCGAGCAGCGATTGGCCGCCATCGAGGAAGCGGTGGTGCGGCTGACCAAGGCGTCCGAACACTTGATGGACCGCGGGCAGTTGCCGCTCTCCGAGAGCAAGGTGGCGGAGCTGAAGGCGAAGTTCCTCGACGCTTCGCTGCCGGACAACGAACGGCTCCGGGCGCTGCGGCTCCTGCGGCAGAACAACGTGATCGACGAGGCCGTGATCGCCGGGGCGCTGGGCTGGGCCCAAGCGAGTCCCAATCCCCAGGTCGCGGCGTCGGTGCTCGACCAACTCGACGGACTGGACAACGCCTCGCTCAAGGGGCCGTTGCTCCAGTTCGCCAGCACATCCATGGATTCCCGCGTGCGCCGCCAGGCCATCGAGAATCTGGAACGCTTCGTCGGTGATCCGGCGGTGGACGCGCTGCTCTGGAAAGCCGTGCAGTCGGACGAGGACCCGGCCGTGCGCCGCCAGGCCGAGAACGCACTGCGTGAAGGCCCCATGTCCGAGGCCCGCATCGCCGACATGCGCCAGCGCGCGCTCAATCCCAACGCCAGCCTGGAGGAACGCCTGACCGCCTTCCGTGCCCTGAGCAACAGCCAGACCGACCTCGGCGATGTGGCCGCCCAGATGGCCACCGTGGCGCGGTCCGCACGCGATCCGCGCCAGCGCGCGCAGATTTTCGAAGCATTCGACGGCATGAACAACCCGGCCCTGGCTCCGGCCCTGGTCGAGGGTTTGCAGGACGCCGACCCGATCCTGCGCCGCGCCGCGGCCGACTCTCTCAGCGGCCTGAGCGCCGATCCTGCCGTGGCGGACTGGCTCCGCTACGTGGCCGAGAACGACGCCGATCCCCGGGTCCGCCGCGAAGCCCAGCAGGCGCTCTCGGAAGCGGACCGGCGCGGCAACGGCAACCGCCGTCCGCAAGGACAGGAACGCTGGCGTTGAACGACGGCGAAGCGGGATTCGTTCGGGCTCGGTTTCAACCGCAGGTGATCCTCTCCACCGCCACCCGCGCATTGTAGTCCGGCACGCCGGCCGAGGGATCGACCACGCCGCGCCGCAACAAGCCGTTGCCTTCCGGCCAATGGACCTGGAGGCAACCCCGGGCCAAGGGCGCGAGGAAAACGCGGCCTTCGTAGCGGCCGCAACCGCTGGTCAGCGCGATCCGGTCGCCGTGGACCAAGCCCAGCATCGCCGCGTCTTCCGGCGACATCAGGACCGCGTCGCGCGGGGCGCCGTTGAGCGGATCGACCTCGGCGTAGATCAGGGTGTTGAACTGTTTCCCGCGCCGCGTGGTCACGAGGAACTTTCGGCCGTCCGCAGTTTCTCCGCGCGGCGGCAGCGCCACGGCCTGGAACCGCGCTCGGCCCTCGGGCAACGGGAAGTTTCCATCGGCGCAGAGATGCGGGCCGCCGTATTGGAAGGAGTCGCCGCCCGCCTTCAGCCGCTGCACGCCGTCGTAGAACGGCACCACCCGCGCGATCTCCTCGCGCACGGCTTGGCCGGTTTCGCAGCCGAAGAGATGCGCCCGCTCCGGCGCGCCCACCAAGGCGACGTCGCGCAGGATCTTCCACTCGGCCCGGGCTTCCCCGACCTGGCGCGGCAGTTCCGGACTGAAGACCACACGGCGTTCGGTGGTCGTTTCCGTGCCGCCGTCGTCCTGCTCGTAGCGCGTCTTGGCCGGAAGCAGCAGCACGTCGCC
>CBFGQE010000617.1:0-2423 GCA_965650815.1 uncultured bacterium | reverse complement strand
CCAAGCACCTCCGCGAAAAGATCGTCGGAGCCAAGGCGGGCGAAGACGATCCGATCGTCGGCGATCCCATCGGCGCCGAGGGCCTCCGCGTCGATCTCCGGCGCGAGATGATCCCCTACACGCCCGAACAGCTCGTCGCCATCGCGGAGAAGGAATTCGCCTGGTGCGAGGCGGAGTGGCGCAAGGTCGCCCGAGAACTCGGCCACGGCGACGATTGGAAAGCCGCGCTGGAACAGGCCAAGTCCAACCATCTGCAACCCGGCCAGCAGCCCGCCTTCATCGCCCAACAGGCCTACGAGGCCATCGACTTCCTGCTGAAGCGCGACCTGATCACCGTTCCGCCGCTGGCGATCGACGACTGGACGATGGTCATGCTTTCGCCCGAGCAGCAGAAGACCTCACCCTTCTTCCTCGGCGGCGCGCAGATCATGGTCTCCTTTCCGACCGACTCGATGGACCACGCCGACAAGGTCGCCAGCCTGCGGGCGAACAACCGGCACTTTTGCCACGCCACCGTCCATCACGAGCTGATCCCGGGGCATCACCTCCAGTATTGGTATAACCAGCGCTTCAACCAACATCGCCGGCTCTTCTCCACGCCGTTCTGGGTGGAAGGCTGGGCGCTCTGGTGGGAGTTCCACCTCTGGGACGCGGGCTTCAACTCGACGCCGCTCGACCGCGCCGGTGCCCTTTTCTGGCGCTCCCACCGCTGCGCCCGGATCATCTTCTCGTTGAACTTCCACCTCGGGAAATGGACGCCCGAACAGTGCATCGACTTCCTCGTGGACCGCGTGGGCCACGACCGGCAGACCGCCACGGGCGAGGTGCGCCGTTCGTTCAACGGCTCCTACTCCCCGCTCTATCAGGTGGGCTACATGATGGGCGCGATCCAGCTCCGCGCCCTCTACGAGGAACAGGTGAAGTCCGGACGGATGACCGAAAAGGCCTTCCACGACCACATCCTCAAGGCCGGCCCCATGCCCATCGAGATGGTCCGCGCCAGCGTCTCCGGCGAGAAGCTGCCGAAGGACCACGGCAGCTCCTGGAAGTTCGTCGGCGAGAATCCGTGAGCCGCAATGGACGGTGGACCGGTCCGTTTTCTCTCCTTATCTATGCGGACGAAATGCGTCCCGCATCCGTGCTGAACCGAATCCTCCTTTCCATCCTTTGCCCGCTGCTGGCCTGGTCCTCGTTCGCGGCGACACCCCGGCCGAACGTGCTGCTGATCTGCGTGGACGACCTCAAGCCCCAGCTCGGTGCCTACGGCGACGCATCGGCCAAGACGCCGCAGATGGACCGGTTGGCCGCGCGCGGCATGACGTTCACCCGCGCCTATTGCAACCAGGCGGTCTGCGCTCCGTCCCGCAATTCGCTCCTCACCGGCCTGCGTCCGACCTCGACCGGCATCTACGACCTCGCGACGAATTTCCGGAAGGCGACACCCGACGCCGTGACGTTGCCGCAGTTCTTCAAACAGCGGGGCTACACGTCGCAGGGTCTCGGGAAGATCTTCCACGTCGGCCACGGCAACCAGGACGACGCCGCTTCCTGGAGCGTTCCCTTCTGGAAGGAGCGCGTCGTCGCCTACGCTTTGCCGGAGAGCGGTTCGCCCGACGGCCTGACCCGGGAAGAAGCCTTCTTCGGCAATGAACTCGGCCGTCCGATCCACGAATTGCCCAAGGGCGCGGCTTGGGAAGCCGCCGATGTGCCGGACGATGCTTATCCCGATGGCCGCATCGCCGCCGAAGCCATCCGTCGGCTCCAAGCCGTCCAAGCCGCGCCGGAAACGCCGTTCTTCTTGGCCGTCGGTTTCATGAAGCCGCACCTGCCCTTCTGCGCGCCGAAGAAGTATTGGGATCTTTACGACCGCAGCGCCTTTCCCCTGCCCGTCCGGCAGACCCCGCCCGAAGGCGCTCCGGCCTACGCGCCGCAGATGAACATCGAGCTGCCGAACTACCGCCCGATTCCAAACGAACGTCCCCTGCCCGAGGATCTGCAACGCACCTTGATCCACGGCTACTACGCCTCGATGAGCTACGTGGACGCGCAGATCGGCAAGCTGCTCGACGAACTGGACCGGCTGGGTTTGGCCGACAACACGATCGTCTTCCTCTGGGGCGACCACGGCTGGCATCTCGGCGACCACGGCATGTGGTGCAAACACACCAACTACGAACAGGCCGCGCGCATCCCGCTCATCGTCGCCGCGCCCGGCGTGGCCAAGCCGGGCAGCCGCACCGACGCGTTGGTCGAGACGGTCGATCTCTTCCCCACGCTGCGCGAACTGGCCGGATTCTCCGCGACCTCCGTGCCCCAGCCGCTGGACGGCACCAGCTTTGTGCCGCTGTTGAAGCGGAAAATCTTCGCCAAGGAAAAGGACGCGATCTTCCACGCCTTTCCCCGGTCCAATCGCGAACGCGGAC
>CBFGQE010000616.1:0-2442 GCA_965650815.1 uncultured bacterium | reverse complement strand
TCATTGGTTGAGCGCCGCCAGATACCGCTCGGCGTCGATGGCCGCCGCGCAGCCCATCCCGGCGGCGGTGATCGCCTGGCGATAGACGTGGTCCGAGCAGTCGCCCGCCACGAAGACGCCGGGCACGCTGGTCTGCGAACCTTCCTTGCGGATGACGTAGCCGTTCTCGTCCATCTCCAGCTTGCCCTGGAAGATCTGGGTGTTCGGCACGTGGCCGATGGCGACGAAGACGCCCGCGCAGGGCAGGACGGATTCCTCGCCGGTGACGAGGTTCTTGAGCCGCACGCCCGTGACCTTGTCCTGCTGCACATCGAGGATCTCGGTCACGACCGTGTTCCAGATGGGTTTGATCTTCTCATGGGCCAGTGTCCGGTCGGCCATGATCTTGGAGGCGCGGAGCGAGTCGCGGCGATGAACCAGGTGCACCACGGAGCCGAAGCGCGTCAGGTAAGTGGCCTCTTCGCAAGCAGAGTCACCACCGCCCACAACGACCAGCGGTTGGTTGCGGAACATCGGCCAGGCACCGTCGCAGGTGGCGCAATAGGTCACGCCCTTCTTCTCCAGCAGGTGTTCACTGTCCAAGCCGAGATGGCGATGGCCCGCGCCGGTCGCGATGATGATCGTCTCGGTCTCCACCAGTTCGCCGTCCACCACCAGCTTGTAGGGTCGCTGGGAAAGATCGACGGACTCGACGGTGACGAGGGTCTTGATGCGCGCGCCGAACTTCTCGGCCTGCTGCTGCATCCGCACCATCAGCTCGTAGCCGTCCACGCCCTCGGGGAAGCCGGGGAAATTCTCCACGGTGCTCGTGGTGGTGAGCAGGCCGCCGGGCATCGTGCCGGTGAGGACCAGCGGGGAAAGGTTCGCGCGGGCGGTGTAGATGGCGGCGGTGAGTCCGGCGCAGCCGGTGCCGATGATGACGACTTTTTCCATGATGGCGGCGGGACGGTAGGTAAGGCCCATTGGGTTGTCCAGCGACGAGTCCCCAAGGCCGTGCCTCAATCTTGGTCTTCATCCCAATCCCTACGGTCCGGGATTACGATGAAGGGATCGATTGAGATTGGGATGCCGTCATCTCTCGGCTTTCGGCAACATGAGTTGCGGAACCCACCCCTGACCCCTCCGAGGAGGGGATAAGGCAGGGCGTTCCCCGACCGCCGGACGCGTGTCATCGGTTCCCCTCCTCGGAGGGGTCAGGGGTGGGGCGGTCGGCGCACAAAAAAAACCGCCGCTGGAACGATCCGGCGGCGGGTTGCTTTGGGCGTGTGGAAACCCGGTCCTCGGCTACTTCACCGTCTCGGCGGGAAAGCTCTTTTCCACGAACTGGAGCGCCGCTTCCACGAACTTGTCGGGCGAGGAGGCGAAGCCGTTGCTGTCGGTCTCGATGGCCATCACGCCGTTCCAGTTGGCCTTCTTCAGCTCCTCGAAGAGCCCCTTGTAGTTCGCGTCGCCCTGGCCGACCTCGGTGTCGGTCGCCACGTCGCCGTTGGGCGTGGACGTGACCTTCTTGTCCTTCAGGTGGATGTCATAGACCCGGCCGTTGTAGTCGCGGAAAACCTTGGCGACATCCATGCGCGTGCTGGCGATCCAGCCGGCGTCGAGGCACACGCCCACGCGCGGGTCGCGGTGCTTGATGAGCTGCTGGACCACGGCGGGATTGCCGTAGAGCGAGGTGATGCCGTGGTTGTGGATGGCGATCTTGATGTCGAACTCCTTCACCAGCTCTTCGAGGTTATCGAGGATCTTGTAGTCGCCGGGCTCCACGACGATGACTTTGATCCCCATGAACTTCGCGAACTCGAAGAGCTTCCGGTTCTCCTCCTTGTCCATCGACGTGCCCGCCACGCCGAACGTGTAAACCGTCAACCCGGCCTCATCGAGGATGGCCTTCTTGCGTTTCGTCTCCTCCAGCGGCGCCTTCGGGTCCATGTGGTTGCCGATCATCTGGAGCTGTTTGATCCCGTGCTTCTTCGCGAAGGCCACGACCTGGTCGAAGCTGAGGTTGCGCAGCGTCCAGGTCTGGATGCCGACGGTGGGCTTGTAGTCGGCGGCTCCGGCGGGAAGCGCGCCGGCGGCCAGCACCAACGCGGACGCGATGAGGGCTTGGAACAGGTGTTTCATGGTGGGCATGGATTCAATCCGCTCGGCCTTCGGGGTCAAGGCCGATGAACCCAAACCGGCCGGAGCATCGGCCCGGCCTACACCGGAGCCGGATGCGCCCGCCGAAACGCCGTCGCTTCGTCTCCGGCATCTCCTCCCGCGTCACCGCATTCGTCCGGGCGTTCCTTCCCTGGGCAACCTTCCCTCAGCTCCGAATCGCACGGTTCTCTCCCCCACGCCGCCATTGCCTTGCCGCCCTTGTTTGCACCAGCCTGCTCCGCGACAAGGAACTCGGATGCTGCTCACGCTCACCACCACGCACCGGCCCGCGACGGACCTCGG
>CBFGQE010000615.1:0-2452 GCA_965650815.1 uncultured bacterium | reverse complement strand
GCCAAGGCCGAGTTCCTGGCCACGATGAGCCACGAGATCCGCACGCCGATGAACGGCGTGATCGGCATGACCAGCCTGCTCCAGGAAACCCGCCTGGACGAGGAACAGGCCGGCTACGTGGAGACGATCCGCAACTCCGGCGAAACCCTCCTAGTCATCATCAACGACATCCTCGACTTCTCGAAGATCGAGTCCGGCAAGATGGCGCTGGAGAACACGTCCTTCGATCTGCGCGCCTGTGTCGAGGACTGCCTCGACCTGCTGCTGCCCAAGGCGGCGGAGAAGAAGCTGGAGTTGGTCTGCGAATTCCAGGACGGCCTGCCGCGCAGCGTCTATGCGGACGTCACGCGCCTGCGCCAGATCCTCATCAACCTCGTCGGCAACGCCATCAAGTTCACCGCCCAGGGCGAGGTCGTCGTCTCCGTCGCGGCCGACGAAACCAACGCCGCGGGCGTTCCGCTTTGGAGGGTCTCCGTGCGCGACACCGGCATCGGCATCCCGGAGGAAAAGCGCCATCTGCTTTTCCAGAGTTTCCAGCAGCTCGATTCCTCCACCACGCGGCAGTTCGGTGGCACCGGCCTCGGCCTCGCCATCAGCCAGCGGCTTTGCGAGATGATGGGCGGTCGCATGTGGGTCGAAAGCGAAGTCGGCCAAGGTTCCACCTTCCACTTCACCGTGCGCGCGGCCGTCGATCAGAAGGAAACGCGGCCGGTTTGGAGCGGCCGGGTCGCCCAGTTCGCCGGACGACGGTTGCTTTGCGTGGATGACAACGCCGCCTGCCGTCGGGTGCTCCGCCAACACGCCACGCGCTGGGGCATGGAGTTCTCCGAAGCGGTCGATTCCGCCTCCGCCCTCGCATGGATCGAACAGAACGCCGCGCCGGACCTCGTGTTGATCGATCTTTCCCTCCCCAAGACCGACGGACTCCAGCTTGCGCGAGAACTGCGCGAAACGGCGAAGCGTGCCGATCTGCCCGTGTTGATCGCCTCGTCCAATCGCTTAGACGGCGTCGCCGGAGCCGTGCGCGAACTCGGCCACGCCGACCTTCTCCAGAAGCCGATCAAGGCATCTGCGCTCAAGGAAATCCTCGGCAAGCTCTGGGTCATCTCGGCCGAAGTTAACGTCCATCGCGCCGCGGCTCCGGACGGATTGGAGCCCGTGGGCCGCAGCGGCCTCGCGCTTGAGCTGCCCTTCACCATCCTCGTCGCCGAGGACAATCCGGTGAACCAGAAGGTCGCCCGTTGCTTCCTCGAAAAGCTCGGCTACCGCGCCGACTTCGTCTCCGACGGATTGCAGGCCGTGCGCGCCGTGGAAGAGCGTCCCTACGACGTCATCCTGATGGACGTGGAAATGCCGCACCTCAACGGCTGCGACGCCACCCGGCAGATCCGCGAGATCCCCGGCACCGCGCTCGTGCCCTGGATCATCGCCCTCACCGCGCACGCGCTGGAGAATATCCGCGAAGCCTGCTTCGAGGCCGGGATGAACGACTACCTCGCGAAGCCGGTGAAGATCGACCAGCTCGAATCCGCCCTGCGCCGCGTGGCCGTGACCCCCGGTGCCTCGAAGATGCGCTTCGAATCCTCCTGGCAGGACGAAGGTGAAGACCTTGTCCGCAGCGAAGCCACGCCGCTTCTGTAACGACCTGTTCCAAGAAAACAAAAAGGCGGTCCCGTTTTCGGGACCGCCTTTTGATTGGAGCCGATGGCTTACAGGCCCTTGGCGATGACGTGCTTGATCAGGTCGCCGACGCGGTTGCTGTAGCCCCACTCGTTGTCATACCAGCTCACGAGCTTGAAGAACTTCGGGTTCAGCTCGATGCCGGAGCCGGCGTCGAAGATCGAGGAGTGGTTGTCGTGGATGAAGTCGGTGGAGGCCACTTCGTCGCTGGTGTAGGCGAGGATGCCCTTCAGGTAGGTCTCGCTGGCCTTCTTCATCGCGGCCGAGATCTCGGCGTAGCTGGTCTCCTTCACGGTCTTCACGGTGAGATCGACGACGGAAACCGTCGGGGTCGGCACGCGGAAGGACATGCCGGTGAGCTTGCCCTTGACCTCGGGGAGCACGAGCGCGGTGGCCTTGGCGGCACCGGTGCTGGAGGGGATGATGTTGATCGCGGCGGAACGGCCACCCTTCCAGTCCTTCTTGGAAGGACCGTCCACGGTCTTCTGCGTGGCGGTGTAGGAATGGATGGTGGTCATCAGGCCTTCCTCGACGCCGAAGCCTTCCTTGAGGAGCACGCTGACGATCGGCGCGAGGCAGTTCGTGGTGCAGCTCGCGTTGGAGATGATGTTGTGCTTGGCCGCGTCGTATTTGTCGTGGTTCACGCCCATCACGATGGTGATGTCCTCGCCCTTGGCCGGAGCGGAGATGATGACCTTCTTGGCGCCGGCGGTGATATGGCCCTTGGCCTTCTCGGCTTCGGTGAAGAGGCCGGTGGACTCGATGACGATGT
>CBFGQE010000614.1:0-2454 GCA_965650815.1 uncultured bacterium | reverse complement strand
GCACCCAGGTGCTGTTGGGGAACGATCTCCGGGCCCTGCTCAACTACGGCCTCCACTGGCCCGAAGGCATGAACGGCGGCTCCGGCTCCGAAGCCCGTCCCGAACATCTGATCGCCGCGCAACTGGCCTTCAGCTTCTAGGAAGGCGGGGCGGGCTTGCAGCCTGCCCAACGTCATCAGCCCCGCTGGATCACCCGGATGGCGTCCAGACGCAGCCGCGCCGTGCCGATGTGACGGTCCAACGCCTTGCGTTCCTCCTCCAGGCGCTCGATTTCGTCCGCGCGCACCGTGGGGTTCACCTTTCGCAGTTCCTTCAAGCGCGCGATCTCTGGATCGAGCTGCGCGGCCATTGTCTGGCGCGCCTTGGCCAACAGCCCCGGAACGTGTTTCTCGGCCGAAGCGGTCGCCGCTGTGACCATGTTCGGCAAGAGCCCGTCGCGGAACTCGGCCCGGTCGATCAAGCCGTGGGGTTCGCCGTTTTTCAGCAGGGGACGGAGCGTGTCGGGCGGCAGCTTGGCCCCGATGTCCTGGCCGCGATGGTCCACGACGAGCCGCAACGGCGTCGGCGGCAGGAACCGATCCACGTGCAGCGCGGGCGGAGCCACGCTTTCGAGCACGAAGAGCGCTTCCAGATACACCGCGGAAACCTTCGGATCGGGCCAGCGGGCGAAGCCGCAGTTGCCCTTGTCGGAGCCCAGCACGAGGTCCAGCGCGGCCGTGACGAGGGGATGGTCGGAGGTGAGGAACTGCACGTCCTCACGCGCCAGCGCTTTCGCCCGGTCGGCCGTGACCGTCATGCCTTCGGCGGGCAAGCCGGGGAAGGAATCGGCGAAGACGCCGGCGGACCCGAGCCGATACGTGCGCGGGGTCAGCTCCTCGACGTGGATGGAGAAGTGGTCGAAGACCTCGAGCATGAAGCGTTCGACCGCGTTGTCCGCATCGCGCTGGGCGATCTCCTGCACCGTCTTGGCCGCGATCTCGGGCCGGAAAGAATTCAGCTCCAGCAAGCGGTCGCGCCCCTGCTCCAACCGTTCTGAGAGTTCGCGGCGGGCAGCGACGGTTTCGGCGATGAGCTGGGAAAGCTGCGTGGCCTTGGGAGCAGTAGTCCAAGCGCCCTCGCTTGCGGACCCACCGGAGCTGGGTTTTCTGCGGGTGGGGGCACCCGCAGCACTTTCACAGGCGAGGGCGCCTGGGCCGCTGGACTCACGGCTTTCGTCGCCTTCATGAAACTCCAGCGCCAGCGCGTGCAGGCGCTCGCCGAAGCGCTCCAGCAGTTCGCGTCCGCCCTGGAGATTCTTCTCGATGGAGTTCAGCCCTTCATGGAACCACCGGGCCAGTGCCTCCTGCGCGCTGCCTCTGAGGAACGGCACGTGGACCTGGATGTCCTGCTTTTGCCCGATGCGGTCCAGGCGGCCGATGCGCTGCTCCAGCAGCTCGGGATCGTGCGGCAGATCGAAGAGCACGAGATGGTGGGCGAATTGGAAGTTGCGCCCTTCGCCGCCGATCTCGGAGCAGATGAGGATGCGCGCCCCGTCGTCCTCTGCGAACCACGCGGCCTGCCGGTCGCGCTGCACCAGTGGCAGCCCTTCGTGGAAGGCGGCCATCTTCACGTTGATCCGTCGGCGCAGCGCGGCCTCGATCTCCTCGACCTTGGCCTGAGTGCGGCAGATGAGCAGCACCTTGGCGTCGCCCAGCTCGCGCAGCAGCGTGGCGAGCCAGTCGAGGCGCGGGTCCTTGGCGAACTCGGGCTCGAAGTGTTCGGCCATCGCGGCGTCCGTGTCGGCGCTGAACTCCTCGGCCAAGGCGTCCAGCAGGTCAGGCTGATCTGCAGGAACGTCCAGTGCGTGCAGCCGCGCGATGCGGCGCGGAAAGCCGGCGATGGCCGTGCGGGTGTTGCGGAACATCACGCGTCCCGTGCCGTGGCGGTCGAGCAGGTCGTTGAGCAGCTTAGTGCGCTCCGTCTCCGATAGTGGGACCGGTGCCTCGCCGGTCGAAGTGCTCCGGGCGCCCTCGCCCGGAGAATCCCTGCGGGCGGGGGCGCCTGTGCCACTGCCCAAGATCGCGCTCATCGCCGCGCGATCCGCCGGGGTAAGTTCGCTTCCGGCGATCAACTTGCCCGCCAGCTCGGCCACCTCGCGGTAGCTCTCCGCTTCTTTCAGGAACTCTCCCAGATCATGGAACCGCGCCGGGTCCAACAAGCGCAGCCGCGCGAAGTGGCTGGTCATGCCGAGTTGTTCGGGTGTGGCCGTCAGCAGGAGCAAGCCGGGCGAACGCCGCCCGAGCGCTTCCACCGCCGCGTAGTCCGCGCTCGCGGCTTCCGGCGTCCAGCCGAGGTGATGGGCCTCGTCCACCACCACCATGTCCCAACCCGCCGCGACCCCCTGTTCCAGACGACGCGGGTTGCCGCTGAAGAGCCGCAGGCTGGCCACGATCAGCTGGTCGTCGAGGAACGGGT
>CBFGQE010000613.1:0-2455 GCA_965650815.1 uncultured bacterium | reverse complement strand
GTTGCCCGGTCACAAGCCCCGTCGCTGGGACTGAGTTGCGGCCCATCGAGGTCGCGTAGGGCAGAAGGGCATTCACCGTTGCGGGCAGTTGGCGCTGCGTCGGTTGCGCAGCAACCATGGCCGCCCGGGCTAGATCGGGGTTCAGCAGGATCTCGGCAAGCTGGTTTTGAATCGCTGGCTCGGCGGTCCCGTAGGCGAACTGCACCGGGCGCACGAGGTTTGTCAGCAGCGCAGACTCAGCCCACGATTCCGGCGCGCCAGTCGGCCCAAGAATGCGGCGCAGCAGGTTCTGAGACGCGAGCGTCTTGGCGGTCTGCGATCCCGGCCCGTTAGCCGCTTGCGCAAGGTTGGCGGCCAACTCCAGTTCGTTCCGAACCGCGTTTAGCGTTTGCATCTGCCCCGGCGTCATTACGTCTGCAAGAGCGTTGACGCCCTTGAAGTCCGTCGCCTTGCGCACCAACGCCTCTTCGTTGTTCAGCGCCCGGGCAAAAGCATTCGCTTGCAGCTTCCTGTTTCCAGACATGTCCCGGATTGCTGCCGTGGTCGTGTCCAACAACCTCTGCCCAACTTGCATCTGGTTGATTGGTTTGGAGAGGGTGCTATAGGTCGTGCGGGCCTGGGCAAACTCTGGAATGTTCTGCTCCATGAAGTTGACCAACGCATCCCGAGTCTCCCGCACAGCAGCGGCCTCGGCGCCAGCAATGCCGGATGCTGGATCGCTCAGCATTGAGTCAAGCGCCATCTTCAGGCGTTGAAGGTCAGCCCCGCTCAGCTCCCTCAGCGCGCCAGCCCCCTCACCAGGAACAACAGAGCGCGGGTTGACGGTCCTTGAGACGTTGCGCATCTCTCCCTCGACCACCTCGGTCGCGGCCCTTTTCGCACCCTCTCCGGGAACCACGCTGCGCGGGTTTACCGTCCTCGCAACGCTCCCGGTGGCGCCCTCAATAACCCGAGGCACCCCGCCCTCGCCCGCCCTGACAACCGTATCCGGCTGCTTAAAGCCAACCTGCCTAGTCACAGAGGACGCCGATGGCTGCACCTTCACCACAGAATCGGGCATCTTGAACGAAACATTGCGCGTCACGCTCTGCGACGACGCTTCGTCAAGACTTGAGGCGGCGCCCTTCTCCGCGGCAAGGCGGGCGGCGCGAGTCTTCGCCTGTTGTACGGACGGACGAGCCAAAAGCTCTCTGGCCGCCGCGTTTCTTGGTGCGCTTTGGGAGGTGGCGGCCTGATACAGTGCCTCGGTTGCCTCACGCCTCGCCTGTTCGGCTGCGCCCAATCTGGCCGGGTCTCCGGCGATATCAGAGAGGGCGGCAACCCGCGCAGCATTGTTCGCGGCGAAACGCTCCCCGAGCATCGCGGCAATTTGCGGGTCTGACGCCTCCAAAGCGCGCTGCAACGAGGCAATGCCAGGATCTCGCGCGGCCTCGGCGAGCGTTGGCGTCGCACCCGTGACGGTCGGCGCACCAGACGCGGCACGAACGGCGTTCGGGTCGGCCGCGAAGCGCTCAAGCGTGCGTCCAGCAATCCGCTGGCGGCCCGATGCGGTGAACGGCTCCACCAGGGCCTTAGCGCCCTCATATCCAGCCTTCGCCCCACGCACCGCGAGCACAGTCCCACCACCCAACACGCCGCCTAGGGCCATATTCCCCAGCCGGGAGTCTTCCTCGCCCACCGGCTGAAGCGCACCCATCCCAGCACCAGCGAGCGCCGCGCCAGTCACCGTATTTGCACCGGGGATCAGCGCCGTGGGGGCAAAAGCAGCCACATTGCCGGCGATGTTCCCAGCCACACCGGCGCCGGTACCCATCAGAGCAGAATCCAGCTTCTTGGATTCATCAATTTCGCTGCGATCAACCACGCCAATGAGCTGACCGGCGCCGCGGACGACATCAGTGAACGCCTTGCCCATGCCCGCCCGGAATTTGTCAAAACCGGACATGGAGTTGACGTTCTCCTGCTGCAAGCGGGCGCGCTCGGTGTCGAAATCAACCTTGCTGTAGAAGTCTCCGGGCTTGATGTCCGGGTAATACTTCTGGCGAAGGCCGATCAGCAGCTGTTCGTCGCTCAGGTCGGAGTACATCGGGAACTGCGCCCGAATGTCCGACATCTTGATTTTGTCTGCCATTACCTACCCCGAAGTCCAAGGGGGTCGTCACCGGCCGCAGCCGGGTCGCCCCATGAGCCAGTTGCACCGCCAGTGTTTGTGCCAGCGGGCACAGCTCTAGATGCAGCATTGCCGGCCGCAATCTCTGCGGCTTGGATCAAGTTTGAGAGCCGGACCCGCTTGTCCTCTACCGTCGCCTTGTCATCGCCAATCTGCGGGAAGTAGCTGCGGGCATAACCACGTAGCTGCTCCTTGGTGTAGGCGGCGCCAGTGCCGAGCGTCAGTGCAGCGTCGAGTATGTCGAGCTGCGCCGCTTCCACGCGCTGTCGGTTTTGGTCTGTCACA
>CBFGQE010000612.1:0-2457 GCA_965650815.1 uncultured bacterium | reverse complement strand
AACCGAGATGGACTGGCCCTCGTTGAGCAGCGCTGCCTCCGATGGACTGACCAAGCCGCTGGCCAAAGCGGTGGTCGCTGCCATCGGCACCGTGGACGCAAACCGGGCTTCGCTGGCCGCGCGATAGACCCGGGCCGTGAACCGGAACTCGGACGCCACCTTGCGTTCCTCGACTTCGGCGACTTCAAGCCCGATGAACTTCGCCGTCTCTGGAGAAACCCGCAGGCCGTGTTTTTCGCTGAAGGTGATGCCGACTTGTTTCTCTTCGGCTTCGTGCCCGTGGTCCGCATGGACATGGCCATCGCCTTCCTTGTGGCCGTCTCCACAGCCCACCAGCAGCGTGCCAGCGGCCAAAACGGATGCGGTGATGAGTTGGTTCAGCTTCATGGCTTTTTCTCCTCGGTTTCTTGGATGGCTTCGCTCAGCGGCAGGGGAAGTCCCGTCAGCAGTTCCAACTGCGACGCGGCCTCCAGCGCCTCCTTCCGGGTATCAAGCAGGCTTTCCACCGCCTCCAGATATTGTTTCTGCAACTCGACGTAGGTGGAGACCGGCACTGCTCCCAGCCGATAGTGGCGGTCCGCCAGTTCCGCAGCGTCCTTGAAGTGCTTCCCGGAATCCGGCCGCCAGCGGGCGATCTCCCGGATCTTCGCGTCGTAGGTCAACGCGGCTTCGATGACTTTGCGCTCGACCTCCCGGCGGGCGATTCCAAGGGAAACCTCCGCCTGCATCTCGCGGGCTTTGGCGCTCTCGATGTTGCCGGAATTCCGGTTCCAAAGAGGCAAAGGCAAGGAGACGCCGACGCCGATCACCCGTTCCCGGTCGCCTGCCCGTTCTTCGGAAATCATCGGCCCGACCGAGAAGGAGGAAAACCGCTCGTTCCGGGCCAGCTCCACCCGGAACCCCTGTTGCGCCAGCTCAACGGCGCGGACCCGAAGCTCGAAATTGTTGGTCTGGGCCATCGCCACAAGTGCTTCCGTCGCCACGGCTGGTCGGAAGAGTAGCCGACCGTCCTTGATGGAGACCGGCGCGGTCGGTGAGACGCCGCGCAGCTGGTTCAGTTCGAGCAACGCCGCCTTTGCGGCCAGCAGGGCTTCACTGGTCTTGCGTTGGGCATTCAATTCCGTGGCTTCAATCACCCGCGTCTCCAGCAACGGCGTCAAACCTGCCGGATCGCGCTGCACCAGCACCTCGCGCAACGACTTGAACCGCTCGGCCACTTCGCCTGCCGCCACCGATTTTTCCTGCGCGGCGAACACTGCGTAGGCCAGCAGCTTCATACGGCCCGAAAGCGCGGCTTTGAACCGCTCAAGGCCCAGCTCCGCCAACTCGACATCATGGTTGGCGATGGCCTTCCGCAGGCCCAGCCGTCCCGGCCATTCGAGCGGCTGCATCAGGGAAACCGACCACGACACGCCTTCGGAACTGAAACCTCCTCCGCGCACGGTCTTCTGGCCGACGCTGGCGCTGAGTTCGGGATTGGCCAGCAGACCGGCGCTATTGCGCCCGGCCTTCGCGGCGGCGATTTCAGCCTGATAAAACTTCAGCTCGGGATTGCGCTCCAAGGCCTCGACGACGAGCGAGTCGAGGGTTGTCGGCGCGGCCGCCGGAATGTCGGCGGCACCGACGGCTCCTGCCAACAGCAGGCTCAGACAAAAACGGTTCAGCTTCATAGACGGATTTCTAGCAAACAGGGCATTGGCCCGACGACGGCAGGGAAATCATCGGACTGTCAGGTCCGATGGCGACAGGAAGACCCTCGAAAGAGGGATCGTTTACGAAGCGAGGGAAGGAGCGCGCACCGGCAAGACCGCACGCTGGAAGAACAGCCAGTCAGGCACTGGCGGAGAAACGGAGGAAGATAGGGCGAAGCTGGGGGCGATCTGGCTAACTGCTGTAGGCTGCAAGACGATCAACCAAGTGATGAAAGGCGCAATTTTTACGACTTTTTGAGATTGGAAGAAGTGGCCGGATTCCAGCGCATTGCAAACGATGCAGCCGTCGCAGTCCACCGGATGTGAATGCTCTTGCCCTTCGCCTTCTTGATGCACCGACGCCTCCTGATCGCAGCAGAAGCATTCCCAAAGTTCGATCCGCTCCAAAGTGCAGCCCATAGTCGCTGGAACCCAGAGGCCCAGCAGCAACAAAGCCGCAATTTGAAGAAGGCGCTTCAACGGCGGGTTTAATAGTGCATCGGGTTGGTATTGTCCAACATTGAGCGAGAGTTGTAACTGTTGCCGGTTGGTTCATCGCATAGGCTGGAAGCTGTTCCGGGCCTCAGACGCTTAAGAAGGAGCGGTGATTTGATCGCCCAATCTAGAAAAAGGGATGTGCATCAATACTCGTGCCCGAACATGACGGTCATGACACGAGTAGTCTGGGACGGGTCGGCGGGGTCTTCGCTGCCGTATTCGCAGTTGCGGTCGTAGTAATCGATCTTGAAGAACACGTTCCTGCCAT
>CBFGQE010000611.1:0-2465 GCA_965650815.1 uncultured bacterium | reverse complement strand
CCGGAACCGGGCTGCGCCGCCTATCGGACGGAAGCCGGACCAACGCGGCGTTCGTTCATCCGACCAAAGGAGGAGCGCCGACAGAGGTTATCGGCCGGTCGGCAAATCGACCTTGCGCCCTAGGGTCCGGCAAGGGGCCCATCCGGTTGCTTCGCCGATAAGGGACTTCCAGGCATTCAAGCGTCCCTCCCGGACTGGAACGGGCGCTCGGCATCGAGACCCTCGTGGGGCGGGGGAACGTCGAGCATCTGCCCGATGGTGGCTACGTCTTCACCAATCCTGGCGCGATGGTTCGTTGGAACGTCATGGTCGCGGGAGTTGGTTTGGCGATCGCGGTTTCAGGACTGATCGTGTTGATCAGATCACGCGGCAAACATGGAGGCTCATGAGAATCTCCAACCCGGCCCGAGGCTTCTTTGCTACTTCCCGATCCACAGCGAGTGCGTCGTGGCTTTGCCGGTTTCGGCGTCGAGAATCACGAGGATGGGTTCCGACACCTTGTCGGGGACGCGGGGGCGGGTGCCGATGAAGGCGGGGAAGGAGCGGTCGGGGAGCACTTGCTGGAGGCTGTCGATGCCAGTTTCGGTTTCCCACAGGGTGTTGCCGCCGGTGTCCACCCGACGGGCGTAGAGCATCCGCTCGAGAACACCGAACTTGCGCCAGAAGACGAGCAACGAACTGTCGGGCTCGGTCAACGCCAGCTTGGGCGCATCGACTGAACCCAACACCCAGGCGGGCTTGAGGGCGTCGGTGCCCGGAGCCGGAGCGGAGAGGAGCAACGAATCCACCGGATGCGGCGGGAACGGACGGCGCGGAGCGCGACGTCCGGTGGGCGGCGCGGCGACGAGCGTGTCGGGATCGACCTCCACGAAGACGCGGTTGTCCCGCGTGCTGACCTGCAAGCGGCCGTTCACTTCGTAAAAGCCCTCCGGCCACAGCGCTTCGAGCGAGGGATTGGCGCGGCGCAGTTCTTCGAGGCGGACGAGACGGTTCGCCTTGTGGTCATACGCCGTGATCTCGCCGGCGAGAATCCAGAGGAACCGGCCGTCGGAGCCGAGCAGCTTGGCTCCGTGCTGGGTGGACGAGGCGTCGAGCCGGTCCCGGAGGGGGATGAGGCGTCGTTTCCCGCGTCCGTCGCGCGGCAGCACGAGCAGGTCGATGCGGTAGCGGTCGTTGGCCGCGTTGCGGTGGAGGGACGGCACGTAGGGCCGCTGGGTGACGATGAGCTGCGCGATGAATTCGGGCGTGCCGACGGCTTCGCCGAGGGGCGAACCGCTGGTGCGGACGGTGAAGAGTTTGGAAAGCATAGACAAGGTGGCGGCTCCGAGGATGAAGACTCCGACGAGGATCAGCGCGGGCACGGTGCCCAGCCGGGGCAGACCGCTGCGAACGGGACGCGGTGGCGTTGCCAAAGGAGGCGACGAAGATCGTCCGGGCAGCCAGCTCTTCTTCTCGGCGGTTTCCTCGATGTAGCGCAGGATGCGCCGCCATGCCTCAAGATCGGAGATCTGGCCGGGACCGGCTCCATCGGTCGCGCGCCAGCGGTAGGAAGTCCACAGCGCCGCGAGGAAGGCTGCTTCATCGGTCCATTCCTCGCGGCCCGACCAGTCGCCCTCATTCGTGCGGACGAAGCGGTCGCGCTCGAAGAGGACGCGCGTGATCCCCTCCTTGTGGCAGTTCACCAGCACGGAGCCGCGCCGGAACACGGCAAGGATCTCGCGCTGCACGCCGGGAATCGTGGACAGGTCGGGCTGGCTCATGGGATCGCGGAAACGAGGATGAACGGCGGCGGCTATCGGGCGAGACGATAGAAGCGCGGGCCATTGTCGGGCGGGACCACCACCGCGCGTTCCATGCCGGAGATCGTCGCGGGCTGGGCGACGGGCGTCCACGGACCGTTGGCGACGTTCGGCGACGATTGCAAGGCGAAGCCCTCCACGCCGACGGGCCAGCTCAACCGCTTGGAGCCGTCGCCCAGCCGGGAAAGGTTCAGCAGCACCAGCGCGTTCGTGCTGAAGGCGTCGATCCTGCCCCCGACCGAGAACAGGCGCGTGTTTTTGCCGTCGTCCATCGACTTCATCCAGCTGAAGTAGCGGCGGCGCTGGAACTGTTCCGTGTGGAGCGGAGCCGTGGGTGGAGCGGCGTTGGTGAAGGTGGAGAAATCGGCGGCGCGCAGATCGAGGCTCAAGGTTGACTGGACCGGAGCCACGGCGTCCACCTCTCCGTCCACGATCAGGCTGGTGTTGGCGGAGCCTATGGAGAGCTCGTCGGACGTTTGGTAGTCGTCATAGACGTGGTAGGAACCGGAAAAACCACCCGAAGCGTGGGCGGCGTTCGTGATCGTGTGCCCGCCGATCTGGACCAGGAACGTCATCGCCTCCGGATCTTTGTAGTAGTAGTTGGCCACCGTGCCGGGCGAGTAGTGGTTCGAGCTGCTGTAGTGGAACTTCGCGGTGTCCCAACTG
>CBFGQE010000610.1:0-2465 GCA_965650815.1 uncultured bacterium | reverse complement strand
CCGGCGAGCACGCCCTTGGACAACTGGGCGATGGCCGTAGGCTGGTCGCCGGCAGGGGAGTAGTTCGATACGAGCTGGAACATCGGACGCGGAAGCTAGGAGCGGGCGACGGGGGCGTCAACGCGACCGCCGGGAAGAGATTCTCCCGTCTCCGGGTTTGCATTGGCCGGGGCGATCCGCAGGGTGGCGCGATCCCGGCGGGGAAACGAACCATTCCGCCGGAAGCCAACCCGCAGAACACATCACCGATATGGGCGACCGATCCCCGAAGGACAACCAGAAGAAGAGCGGCCAGAAGCAGGCCAAGGCCAGCGCCGCGAACACCAAGAAGCAGCAGGCCGCAGCGGCCAAAGCAGCCGTTCCGAAGAAGAAGTAGGCTACCCGGTTTGACGTCTCTCCCGGTCCTGGATCGGGAGAGATCCTTTGTCGTCGCTTTCCCCAAAAGCCGCGCTCCGATCGCCAAACCCGAAGGCCACCTACGGATTCCGGGAACTTCTTCCCCGTTTCCGGGGAGGCTTCGGGCTGAATCTCTATCGGATTTCTCCCGTGATCCTCTCTTGAATTGACTTCGTTCCCGGTTCGTCAAGAAGTGTGCCCATGATCTCCACGCCCACCTCCCTCACGACCCGACGTGACTTCATCAAGACCACCGGAACGGTTGCGGCCGTCTCCGCCCTGGCCGGAACCATCGTCCCCCACGTCCACGCCGCCAGCACCGACACGATCCACGTGGCCCTGATCGGTTGCGGCGGACGCGGCGGCGGCGCGGCGGACAACGCCCTCTCGGTCAACACCGGCCCGACCAAGCTCGTGGCCATGGCCGATGTCTTCCGCAACAAGCTCAACGGCGCCTATCGCGGCCTGAAGGAGAAGCACGGAGACAAGGTGGACGTGCCGGATGACCGGAAGTTCATCGGCTTCGACGGCTACAAGAAGGCCATGGACTGCCTCCGGCCCGGCGACATCGCGATCTTCACCACTCCCCTCGCCTTCCGCTGGCTGCACTTCGCCTACGCCATCGAAAAGGGCATCAACGTCTTCATGGAGAAGCCGCTGACCTCCGACGGCCCGACCTCGCGCCGCATGCTGGAGCTCGGCGAGAAGGCCTCGGCCAAGGGCCTCAAGGTCGGCGTCGGCCTCATGTCCCGCCACAGCCGCGCCCTCCAGGAGCTGCACAAGCGCATCCAGGACGGCCAGCTCGGCGACCTGCTGCTCATGCGCGGCTACCGCATGGCCGGCCCATTGGCCTCCGCCTTCTCGGTGAAGAACCCCGGCGGCATGACGGACCTGATGTATCAGATCAGCCGGTTCCACAGCTTCATCTGGCTCTCCGGCGGCTGCTACAGCGACTTCTACATCCACCACATCGACCATCTCTGTTGGCTCAAGGGCGCCTGGCCCATCAAGGCTCAGGGCATCGGCGGACGCCACTACCGCCAGAGCCCCAAGGGAGAGCCGCAGATCGACCAGAATTTCGACTCCTACGCGGTGGAATACACCTTCGCCGACGGCGCCAAGCTCTACATGGACGGCCGCTGCATGACCGGTGCCCACGCCATGTATTTCAGCCATGTGCAGGGCACCAAAGGAATGGCCGTCGCTTCGCGCAACGGCGACTGCGGCATGCCCTCCAGCATCCACACCGGCCAGAACCCGACCCGCGACACCCAAGTGTGGATCTCCCAGGTGCCGCCCGACCAGCGTGACCCCTACCAGAACGAGTGGAACGCTCTGACCGACGCCATCCGGAAGAACGTTCCCTACAACGAGGTCAAACACGGTGTCGAAGCCAGCGTGGCCACGTCGCTCGGCCGCTACGCCACCCATACCGGCCAAGAAGTCACCTACGACGACTTCCTCAACAGCAAGATCGAGCTCGCCCCGAACGTCGCCGACCTGACGCTCGACGGCCCTTCGCCCCTGTTGGCCAAGGCCGACGGCACCTACGACATCCCCGAGCCCGGCATCAAGACCGACCGGGAATACTGAGCGCGGCCAAATCCTCCTTCTCGACCACAACGGCGGCCGACATCGGCCGCCGTTTTCGTTTCACCCCGCCAAGTGGGAGCCATGCGGGTCTGAGCCGACTGACATCCGAAACACGGGAGAGCCTCGGTCTTGAGGCTTTCCTGTCGCCTGGTTTCAGCCCTGCAATTTGAGCGGCGTCCGGCTCAGTTCCAGGGCCGGGGGGCGCGGGCGCGGGGGGCGCGACGCGGCCGCGCGGTCTGGACCGGAGGGCGGAGGTTGCCGCCTTCGCGGTTGCCGTTCACTTCGCGGAAGGATTCATCGCGGTTGCCGAAGGCCTGGGGACTGCCGCCACGGCGGTTGCGGCGGCGGTTGGAGGAGCCTTGTCCGGCAGGCCGGCCGGGCTGGGATTGCGGCGGACGGTTCTGCGACGGCGGTTGCGGACGCCGTTGCTGCGGTGGCTGCGACGGTTGCTGCGGGCGGCCGGGATTGGATGCGCG
>CBFGQE010000609.1:0-2471 GCA_965650815.1 uncultured bacterium | reverse complement strand
TCCACGCCCACGCTCTTCAATTCCGGCACGCAGAAGCCGCAGCTCTCCAGCTGCTACCTGCTGTATTGCGGCGACAGCATCGAGGACATCACCGAGACGTGGCGTCGCTTCTCCATGCTCTCGAAGTTCGCCGGCGGCCTCGGCTGCTCCTGGACGGCCATCCGCGGCAGCGGCGCCTACATCCACGGCACCAACGGCGAATCCAGCGGCGTCATCCCGTTCCTCAAGGTCTCGAACGACATCGCCATCGCGGTGAACCAGGGCGGCAAACGCCCCGGCGCGCTCTGCAGCTACCTCGAACTCTGGCACGCCGACATCGAGGACTTCATGGATCTCCGCAAGGAGACGGGCGACGACCGCCGCCGCACCCACAACATGAACACGGCGCACTGGATTCCCGACCTGTTCATGAAGCGGCTCAAGGGCATCTCCGACGGTATCCTCTCGAAGGACACCTCGTGGACGCTCTTCCGCACGAACGACACGCCCGATCTGCCGGAGCTCTTCGGCGCCGCGTTCGAGGCCCGTTACGCCCACTACGAACAGCTCGTGGAACAGGGCCAGATGTGGGGCCGCAAGGTCCGCGTGCTCACGCTCTGGAAGCGGATGATCGAAATGCTCTTCGAGACCGGCCATCCGTGGATGACCTGGAAGGACCCGGCCAACGTCCGCAACCCGCAGGACCACGCCGGCGTGATCCACAACTCGAACCTCTGCACCGAGATCGAGCTGAACACGTCGCCCGACGAAGTGGCCGTCTGCAACCTCGCGTCGGTCAACATCGCCGCGCACCTGCGCAGCGACGGCCGCATCGACCACGACAAGCTCCGCGAGACCGTCACCACGTTGATGCGGATGCTCGACAACGTCATCGACCTGAACTTCTACCCGGTCGAAGCCGCCGCGAATTCCAACCTGAAGCACCGTCCCGTCGGGCTCGGCGTGATGGGCCTCCAGGACGCGCTCTACGACAAGGGCGTGCCGTTCGATTCCGCCGAAGCCGTCGCCTTCAACGACGAGTTCATCGAGGCGCTCGCCTACTACGCCTACAGCGCCTCCAGCGATCTCGCGGCCGAACGCGGTTCCTATAGCAGCTACCAGGGCTCCAAGTGGCAGCGCGGAATGCTCCCGCTCGACACCTTGAACCTGCTCGAACAGGAACGCGGCCAGCCCGTGCGCGTGGACCGCAACGCCCGGATGCCGTGGGACGAGCTGCGCGCCAAGATCCAGCGCCAGGGCATGAGGAATTCCAACTCCCTCGCCATCGCGCCCACCGCGACCATCTCGAACATCCTCGGCACCACCCCGTGCATCGAGCCGGTCTATAAACACATCCACACCAAGTCGAACCTCAGCGGCGAGTTCATCCGCACCAACGACCACCTCGTGCGCGAACTTCAGCGCCGCGGCCTGTGGGACGCCGAGATGCTGGCCGACCTGAAGTATTTCGACGGCAGCGTCCAGCCCATCGACCGCGTGCCGGCCGACGTGAAGCGGCTCTACAAGACCGCCTTCGAGATCGAGCCCACATGGATTCTCCAGGCCGCCGCCGTGCGCCAGAAGTGGATCGACCAGGCCCAGAGCACGAACCTGTGGTTGGCCGACAACGACGCCCGCAAAGCCAGCTTCATGTATCGCGAAGCCTGGGAACGCGGGCTGAAGACCACCTACTACCTCCGCACGGTCAACAAGTCGTCCATCGACTCCGCCAACCGCGACCGCAAGCCGACCGTCGAAGCCGCCCCGGCCAAGCGCGAAGTTTCCGAAGCCGAGAAGCTGGCCTGCTCCATCGAAGCCATGCGCAACGGCGGCACCTGCGAATCGTGCCAGTGACGCGCTGAGCAATCCTCCTCTTCGTCATCCTCCTCGTCCTCGTCTCCGGGATGGGGAAGGGACGAGGAGGAAGAGGATGACGAAGACGAGGAAAATTCCTGTCGGCAGATGTCGGTCGGTTTTGATCTTCTCGGGTTCGCCATGAGCCAGAAGAAGACTTCCAAGAAGGAGCTATCGCCGCAGCAGCGCGGAGAACTGCTCGAAGTGTTGCAGGCCCGCTTCGAGAAAAATCCGCAACGCCATCGTGGCATCGAGTGGAGCACCGTCCAAGCCCGGCTGGAGGCCGATCCGGCAAAGCTCTGGTCGCTTGCTGAGATGGAGCGAACCGGCGGCGAACCGGATGTGGTGGGATTGGACCGGAAGACGGGCGAGATCGTCTTCTTCGACTGTTCCCCGGAAACGCCCAAGGGCCGCGTCAGCGTCTGCTATGACCGGGAGGGGCTGGAGTCGCGGAAGGAGCACAAGCCCAAGACCACGGCGATGGACTTGGCGGCGGAGATGGGCGTGGAACTGCTGACGGAAGAGCAATACCAGGAGCTGCAACAGCTCGGAGAGTTCGACCGGAAGACTTCGAGTTGGGTGAAGACGCCGGAGGACATTCGTCAACTCGGTGGCGCGCTCTATCTCGAACGCCGCTA
>CBFGQE010000608.1:0-2486 GCA_965650815.1 uncultured bacterium | reverse complement strand
GCACCGACTCCACCGCCGCCACCTCGCCCTCGCTGTCCGGATCGCCCCGCACCACCACGATGCGCCTCAGATGCGGCTGGAGCGTGAGGGCGAACCGCGCGTTGGCCCCCGGATCCATCCGCTCGATCACGCCCGTCACGTCCGGCATCGAAGCCGCCCGCTCCTCGGAAAAATCCTCCACCCCGCAGAACACCACCGGCGTGTGCGGGAAGAGCTGCTCCCGGTGCTTCAGGCCGAACTCCAGGCCCGACTGGTCGAACAGCATCACCACCCGCCATGCGTTCGTCCCGTATTTCTCCAGCAACGCCGGGATGATCCGCTCCTTCTGCGCCGGCGTCGTGAACCGCACCAGGTCCAGATACTCCACGTCGATCTGCACATCCGGCCGCTCCCGCCGCAGCACCGACAACGCGCCGTCGATCTCCGCCTGCTGCCAGTAATGCCCCGAGTGATACGACGACAACACCAGCACCCGGGGCGGCTCCTCCGTCGCGGCCACCAGCGCCCAGGCACCGAAAACCCACAGCCACAGCCACAGCATCCGGACACGGACCTGCACCCCGCGCCCGCGCGCGAAAGCTCCGCCCGCCTTCCATTCTCGGGGGACTGCCATCGATGGCCTCAATGTGAAGCAGCCCCGACCTTCGGCAAAGCCTCTTCGCCCCCCAACCCCGTCGCTTCTGTGGACGACACCGCCGACGTTTCAAATCGCCTCATGGAGAAACCATCGACAGTCCCGTTTCCCGCCTAAGCCGGAACGACGACGTTGAGACAATGGGAGAGGGCGGCATCCGCCGCTGTAGGACAGTGCTTCCAGCCTGTCCCGCGAAGTCTCGGTGGAGCCACCAAACGGTGGGTCTGGTGGACGGGATGGAAATCTCCGGATTCTCCACTCCCCACGGGGACGGCTGGAAGCCTGACCTACAATCGACGGCATCGTTCCGGCTAAGAACCTGTCCGAAAGAATTCAAAGACCGACCGAAGCTCACGGGATTCAGCCCGGAGGGCTGGCAGAAGGCAGCCGGAGGTCGCAGCGCAGCGGAGACCTCCGGTAGCGCACCTCGCACGAAAGCACCCCGGCGGGGTGCTAGCCCGCTCCTTGTCCGTTACCACAGCCTCAGTCTCGTTGATTTCTGGCATCCCTCCGGGATGCGTCCCGTCTTGTTGCGGGTTCCGGAGGTCTCCACTGCATTACAACCGCCGACTACCGTCTAAAAACCCTCCGGGTTTCAGGACCGATCCACTTTTCTAGACCGTTTCTCACTGCCGCGGCGCCCCCTGCTGCTTGGCGATGTCCTCCTCCGAATGCACGCGGTTCCCCGCCGGATCGATAATGGTCGGCGTGATCAGGACGAAGAGGTGTTTCGTGACCTTCTGCTGGGTCTTCGTGCCGTCGGCCGCGTCGACCTCCTTTTCGTCCTCCGCCTTGAGCCCGCCCAGCAGCAGGGACTGACCGTCCCAGATTTCGGCGGAAGATATGATGGTGAGGGAGCGTATCCGGGGCAGCGGCAACACACCCGTTACCGGCTCCGCCGCGCCTGAGTTTCCCTGCGGAACGAACGCGCCTGGATCATCGTAGCCCAGAAACTTCGAGGCGTTCGCTATCACCGTTAGCTGGATCGAAAAACCGTCGGACATGACCTTGGGAAGGACATCCAGCACCGGGCCGAAGGGCACATTCATCGTCTGATAGTTGATGGACCGGTCGGTGCCATCGGTCACGCTCACTCCCGCCACGACCGTCTTCACGTCCTGGACCGCGATCTGGGCCTGCCTGCCGCTCAGGGTCGTCACCTTTGGACTGGCCACGATGGACACTTCCTTCTGTTGCTCAAGTTCCTTGAGCAAGCGCCACCCCTGCGGAGCCGTCAGGACCGAGGCGCTATGTGTCGTCTCGCTTTCGATCCGGAAGTTTTCGTTGGTCTTCTTCAGCCCGGACCAATCGGGCAACGCCGGCCCCGGTTCGAACGATCCGGCTCCGACCGGATGGGAACTGAACACGGGCCAATCCTTCGCCAACGCCTTCATGCCCTCATCGGTGATCTCGATCCACTTCGCCTCGATGGTTATCTGGGGCGGGGCGAGGTTCAGCACGTCGATGGCGGTTTGCACAAGTTCCAGTTCCGCAGCGGTGGCTCTCAACATGAGCAGGCCGTTGCGGTCGTTGAAAAACATGGCCTTGGGCGGTGCGAGGTTCACCCCGACGCTGGCGAAATAGAAACGGAGCAGCTCCTCCATCCTTGGTGCCGTAGCGAAGTGGGTTGGATCCGATTTCTCCTTGCTGGCTCGGGGCGCCACAATGTTGGTCAGCCCTTGGTGGAGCGTGTTGGGGTCCACTTTGAAGACCCGCGTGATCAGATTGGTGTCTTGCGGCTTCATCTCAGCCGCGGGTGGAATAGCTGGCTGATCTCCTCGAAGCGCTTTGCCCGCTTGTTTCGCCGGCGATTCGCCTCCCGTGCGGCACGCGCTCAGGCCTGTCATCAACA
>CBFGQE010000607.1:0-2491 GCA_965650815.1 uncultured bacterium | reverse complement strand
CAGCCCGGCCGTCGCCACGAACAGTTCCTCCTGCTTCGCCTTCTGCTTTCAAAGCGCCATGCCTTCAATCGACTCCCACCCAACTTCATCCGTCCAAGACTTCGGGGAGTTTTTGACGGGCTTCTAGTGGACCTTAAGAGGCTACATGTAATCGGACTACCAAGCCGTTTGATACAGCCGGGCGAAGTCATCCGCACCGATGGCGCGGGGATTGAAGGTCGCGGTCCATTGTTTGGCCGCTTCCGGGGCCAAGGTTGCCGGCCCCGATTCCGGCACGTTCAAGTCCCGCAGCTTGGCCGCCAAACCGGCTTCCCGCAGCAGTCCTTCCAGCAGCGCGGCCAGACGCTCCGTGGCCGACTTGTCGCTCAGCGACGCGATCCGGGCCGCCGCCAAGAGTTCGCCGTAGGCTTCCTCGACGGCCGGTTCCTGGCCGTTGAAGCGCACCACGTGCGGCAACATGAGACCAACGGCTTGGCCGTGGACGATGCCGTAGTGGGCCGTGAGCGGATTGGCAGCCGAATGCGCTGCGCCGAGCATGGAGTTCTCGATCGCGCAGCCCGCAAAGGCCGCCCCGAGAAGCATGTCGCCCCGGGCTTCGGCCGAGGCCGAGCCGGACATCACTTCGCCGAAGCGCCGGACGCAGAGGCGGAAACTTTCCCTGGAAAACATCTGCGAGAGCTTGGTGCGTTTGCGCGTCACGGCCGTTTCCACCGCATGGACCACGGCGTCCAATCCCGTGCAGGCCGCCACCCGCTTGGGCAACGACGCGGTCAATTCGGGGTCCAGCACGGCCACGCGCGCCATCGCCTTGGGATCTAGGCAGGCCATTTTCTGGTGGGTTGTTTCGTCCGCGATCAATGCGGCGGATTGGCATTCGCTGCCGGTGCCGGCCGTGGTGGGAATGGCGATGAGCGGCAACATCGGCTTCGGCGCTTTGCCCACGCCCCAGTAGTCCTTCATCTCGCCGCCGTTGGTCAGGAGAAAGTTCGTGCCCTTCGCCGTGTCCATCGAACTGCCGCCCCCGAGGCCGACGAAGAAATCGATCTGCTCCTTGCGCGCCACTTCCAAACACCGCGCCACATCGGCCGTGGTCGGATTCTCCCGCACCTGGTCGTAGAGAGAAACCGCGACGCCTGCCGCAGCCAGGTGCGCGCGGACCTTCTCCGCGTGTCCGGCCGCGACCAACCCCGGATCGGTTACCAGCAGGACGCGCTTCGCTCCTTCGCCGCGGGCCAATTCGCCGACCTGAGCCACCGTGCCGGGGCCATACACCAGGCGCTGCCGGGGTTGGAAATCGAACCCGGTCAGCGGACCGGAGGGCGCGGCATGGGAGGACGACGGTAGCATGACGATGGGTTTCAGACTGGCACGAGCGACAAGGTGTTCAAATCCGGCGAGACCACAAATGCAAATCTCTGGAAAATGCCGGTTTGAAGGGCCTGCACGGACGTTGAACCTTCCCATGAAATTTCCCACCCGGTAGGTTTCGCCGCATGGCCGAGTCTCATGCGTCTTCCCCACCGGCGAAACCCACCCAGCACATCGGCATCTTCCTCGGCCTTGTCATCGGCGTCTTGGCGGGCCTGGCGATCAACTTCACCTTGGGCGGCGACCACTCGGCCGTAGCCTGGATCGTCCGCAACCTGACCGAACCCACCGGCACGCTCTTTCTCCGCCTGCTGCTGCTCACGGTCATTCCGCTGATCTTCTCCTCGCTCATCGTCGGGGTCGCTGGCTTGGGCGATTTCCGCAAGGTCGGCCGCGTCGGGCTCAAGTGTCTGGTCTATTGCCTCGCCATCTCCGCCATCTCCGTTGGCATCGGCGTGTTCCTGACCAACACCATCCAGCCCGGCACACGCATCGCGCCCGAAGTCTCGGCGGAATTGCAGACCAAGTTCGCCGGCGAAGCGGAAAAGCGCGTCGAAGCCACCAAATCCACGGCCAATCCCGACTCCGCCCTGATGCAGGTAGTCAAATCCTTCGTCCCTTCCAACCCCGTCGCCTCCGTCGCGTCCGACACCCCGAATCTGCTTCATCTGATGGTCTTCGCCCTGCTCCTCGCCGTTGCGATGATGCTCATCCCGCGCGAAACCACCGAGCCCTTCATCCGCACGATGGAGGCTCTCCAGGCCATCTCCGGCAAACTGATCGACCTCATCATGAAGGTCGCCCCCGTGGCCGTGGCCTGCCTGCTCTTCAACAACGTCGCCCGCTTCGGCTTCGACCTGCTCGTTCCGTTGGCCGCGTTCTTCGGCACGGTGCTGGCGGGTTTGGCGCTGCACTGTTTCGTCACCTATTCCATCGCGCTCCGCTGGCTGGCGCACGTGTCTCCCATCGCCTTCTTCCGCAAGCTCAAGACGGTCATGCTGACGGCGTTCTCCACTTCATCCTCCAACGCCACCCTGCCCACCACCCTGCGCGTCTCGGAGGAAGAACTGGGCGTGCCCAAGGAGATCAACAGCTTCGTCCTCACCATCGGCGCCACCGCCAA
>CBFGQE010000606.1:0-2493 GCA_965650815.1 uncultured bacterium | reverse complement strand
GCGGCGGCAACGGGTATGGATCGCATGGTCAAGGGGCGAAATTGGGCAAGCGGTTGTTCTTCGTCAAATCATCGTCTCGCTGGATCAGACACCGGCGGAGCGACGGCGTTTCAGCAGACTTCGTCCCAGACAGACGCGCCGGAGCGGGTTCGGTGACAGGAACGAAGCACTGACGGGCTTTGCACGGCAGGTGTTCAGCGTTTCAGCGAACGGACTTTCGACGCGAACTCGCTGTTCTTCGGCTCCAAACGCAGCGCTTCCTCGAAGGCTTTGCGGGCGTCTTCGGGGCGCTTGGCCCGTTCGTAAACTTGGCCGAGGACGAAGTGGCCTTGGGCCGGACTGGGGAACCCGTAGCCGGGGCGCTGCTTCAAAAACGCCTTCAAGGCCGATTCCGCCTGGTCCAAGTGGTCGCCCGAAAGCATCCCGGCGCGGCCGGTGTGGTAGAGGGTCAGCGCGTTGGTCGGCGCGAGCTGGCGGCTTTTCTGGAGCGATTTCCAGGCTTCCTGGAACCGCTGCTGCATCAACTGAAGCAGGGCGAGGTTGAGGTGCGCCTCGGCATGGGCCGGGTGGTTGGTCACGGCGGACTTCAGCTCCGTTTCGCCCGAAGGAATGTCGCGGGCGGCGAAGGCGATCTGGGCGGCGGCGTTCGCGCCCTTCACCGGATCGATCTTGCGGATGGCCTCGGCCTGCATCGCGGCCTTGGCGTCACTGCCGCCCATGAAACCGGGCGCACCGAGATAATAGGCGATCAGCATCATCCGGTTCTCGATGTTGGCCGGATCGAACTGTTCGGCTTTCTGGAACTGCGCGAGGGTCTTCTTCGCGAATCCCGGCCGCTTGAAGAGGCTCGCCTGGACGGCCATCGTGCCATAGGCGCGGCCGAGCCATTCGGCGTAGAGGCTGTTGGTCGGGGCGAGCGCGGTGGCCGATTCCAAGTGCGTCACGCCGTCTTCGGTGCGGCCGGTTTCAAGGGCCAAGCGGCCCAACCAAAAGCGCACTTCGGCCGCTTGCGGATGCTTCTCCGCCAAGGCGCTCAGGAGCGTGCGGCATTCGGCGTCGTCGAAACGCGCGTAGGCCGCAAGGGCAGGGGACAGATCGATCGTCGCGGCGCGGTTGGGCAACGCGACGAGGATCGCGGCGATGATCCAGAGAAAGGCAGGGAAGGGAGAACGGCGCATCGGTGGGAAGATTCAGGGAGTGGCGGCGCGTTGCAAACGGTCGCGGATGGCCTGCCACGCGGAAGTTTCCGGCGGGGCCTCGACGATGATCCATTGCGCGCCGAGGTCGTCGCAGGCGTGGAGCTCGGCGTAGAGCGCGCGGGCGAAGGCTTCGGGATCGTCCGGGATCAAGACCACGCGCACCGGGTCCAAGTGGAGGGGCACCCGATGGTGAGCCAGCACATGCGTCCGCTCCGGCGCGGCTCCGAGGGAACGGAGCAGATCGCGCAATTCCGTCTCGCTCTGCCAGGACCGGATCAACAACCGCGCCTTGGGCGAATAGTGCTTCGAGAGCAGCCCCGGACTCTTCAAGGTTTGGCCCGAATTTCCCGCGCCGTCCGCAGCAACCACTCCGAAAGGTCGCAGCGCCGCGTCGGTGATCATGCCGGGGCGGAGAATCCGCGCCGGAACGGTGGTGAGATCCACGACGGTCGATTCCAGCCCCACTTGGCATTGGCCGCCATCGACGATCAACGGCAGCCGGTCGCCGAGGGATTTGGCGACGTGCTCGGCATTCGTCGGCGAGAGTTCGTTCGAACGATTGGCGCTGGGAGCGGCGATGGGAAAGCCGCAGGCCTGGATGACCGCCTGCATGAAGGGATGCCCCGGCCAGCGAATGCCGACCGAATCCCCGCCCGCCGTGGTGATGGCGGGAACCAGCCCGGACTTCGGCAATACCAGCGTCAACGGCCCCGGCCAGAACTCATCCGCCAAGCGGTCGGCGATCTCCGGCCAGGCAACTGCGCAACGCCGCGCCATGGCCCGGTCGGAGACGTGGACGATGATGGGGTTGTGCGAAGGACGGCCCTTGGCGGCGTAGATCCGGGCCACGGCCTCGGGGTTGGTGGCATCGGCCGCCAAGCCATAGACGGTCTCCGTGGGCAACGCGACGACCTCGCCGGCCCGCAGCCGTTCCGCCGCCTTGGCCACGGCTTGGGCGAAGAGTTCGGGCGTGTGGGTTGAAAGGATCTCGGGACCGACGCACTGCATGATTTTTCGGGTCGGGAGAGTGGAGTCTGCGCGAGGCCGCCGCAATGGCGAAGGCCGGTGGAAACATTGGGAGCGCGGACGGTCACGTCCGCGAGGCACCGTTCTGGAGTCTGTAGTGTAGATCCGTCATGGCGCTTCTGCCCGTAACGAACAGAGATCGCCAAAGCTCCTTTTCACTCCCTGCAAGATTGCGGCCGGACTCGTGGACGCGACCGTCCGCGCTCCTCATCAATGGGCCTCGGGCTTCTTCTCGCCCTGGTCCTTGCGCGGAACGTCGCCGTTGCGG
>CBFGQE010000605.1:0-2495 GCA_965650815.1 uncultured bacterium | reverse complement strand
GCGAGCCACCGCCGTCAACCTTGAGCTGCATGTCGGTCGGCGTGACGGGGATCGCGTTGAGAGTGATCGCGAGCGGACGGCTCACGACCATGTCGCCGGTGCTCATGACGATGGCGGCGGTGTACACGCCCACATCGCTTTCACCGGCGGAGCCGACGTTGTAGGTCGCAAAGGTCGCGCCGGGGATGGCGACGTTGTTGCGGCGCCATTGATAGGTCGCCGGTGTGAAGCCGGTCGGGATCGCGTTGATCGCGAAGGCGGTGCCCGGCGTCACAGGAGCGCCGGGTCCGGTGAGCGTCGCGGTACCGGTCGTATCATCGGTGTAGTTGGCGCCGGCGTTGTTGCCTGCGTTGGCGGTGACGACCGTGGTCACGTCGGAGACGGGCAGCGCTTCGTAGGAGTACGATGGCGTGAAGACTTGATCGAGTTCGGCGTACGGCGCGGTGCCGGTCGTGCCGGTATAGGTGTTGCCGATGGCGAGGATGCGGCCGATAGGCAGCGCGGTGTTCACGTGGCGGCGGGTAAGCGGGCTCGCGACGCCGGTGTACACATTGCGTTCGCTGAGGAGCTGCGCGTGATCGAGCGCCTCGGTGCCGGTCGTGTTGCCGGGCGTGTTGAACACGTTGTTATAGAAGTGAACGTGGCCGTAGGTCGCGACCGGCATGTTTTGCGTGACGCCCGCGCCCCAGAGGTTGTGGTGGAGCGAGACGCGGATCGGCGCGGTTTCGGTTGCGGTATTTCCGATGACGACGCCCGAACCGGTGGTCAGCGCGCCGGTCGTGTTATAGAACTCGCTCCAGGACACCGTCACGTTGTCCGCGCCGCTCGAGATCTTAAGCGCGTGTTGGCCGGCATCGAAGAACGAGCAGTGCGTGATGAAGACATTGCGCGCGCCGGCGAGGGTGACGGCATTGTTGGCATCACTGATCACCGCGAGCGACGAGGCGGGGTTGGTGAGGTTGAGCCCGCGGACGATGACATTGGTCGTGCCGGTCGGGAGCAGGAGGTTGCCGACGAGCGTGGCGCTGGCGTCGGCGCCCTGGATCGTCTTGTTAGACCTGACGGCAACAGGAGTGCCCAGGTTTAGGATACCGACGACGGTGATGACCTTGAGGTCCGTGGACTCGGCATGGGTGCGGAAGTCGGCGGCGGTCGTCACGGTGACGGATTGCGAGCCGGTGCCCGCGCCGCCGGTGACGGAACCGGCGAAGCCATCGGGCAGCGGCGCGGGATAATTGGCGAGGACGGTGAAGCTGCGGGTGACGTCGGAGGCGGCGGCGTAGACGGCGTTACCCGCTTGCTGCGCAGTGATGGTCACGACGCCGGGAATGCCGGTGAGTGTGACAACATCGCCCGAGAGCGTGGCCGGGCCGCTGACGACGGTGTACGAAACCGGCAGCGAGCTGGTCGCGGTCGCACCGAGCGAGAAGGACGGCGCGGCGAACGGACGGTCGGCGGGCGCGGTGAAGGTGATCGTTTGCGCGATCTTGGTGATGTTCGTGACCGTCTGGTCGGCGGTGATGGCGTTGTAGTTGGCATTCCCCGACTGCGTGGCGCGCAGGGTGATGGGGTTGGCGTCGTTGGCGGTGAACGATGTGCCGGTGACCGTGCCGTTGCCGCTGACGACTGAGAAGGTGGAGGGGAGGCCGCTGGTCGCTGTCGCGCTGAGCGTGACGGGCGTGCCGACGGTGATCGCGCCGACGGGCGTGAACGTGAGCGCTTGGTCCGCCTTGGCGACGACGAGCGTGCCGGTGGCGGTGCCCTCGTAGTTGGTGTCGTTGACGGTCGCGACGACCGCGTAGCTGCCTGCGCCGGTGGGCGCGGTGGCACTGCCGTCGTAGGTGAACGCGACGGTGAGGCCGGCTGGCGCGGTCGTGGCGGTGGCGGATTTCGCGGCGCCGTCGTAGGTTTGCGCGAGGCTGCCGAGGGTGACGGTGGCGGGCGCTTTGTTGACGGCGATGATGGCGGCGGCGCTCGTGGTCACGTTACCGGCGAGGTCGGTGATCTGGACTGTATAGCTGCCGTCGAAGCCGGTCATTGCGATGGCCGAGTGCGTGATGGAGGCAGTCGTAGAGCCGGTGCGGTTGGCGGAATCGGTGAGCGCGGTGGCGCCACGATACCATTGGTAGGCGCGTGTGGTCGCATCGGTTGCGACAACCGTCAGCGTGAAGGAGCTGCCGTAGACATGGGTGCCGCCGGTTGGCTGCGTGGTGATTACGGGCGCAGTGGTGTCGATGGTGACAGGGAAGTCGGCCGAGACGGTGCTGGCATTGCCCGCGGTGTCGCTGGCGAAGGCGGTGAAGAGATACGCGCCGTCTGGCAGCGTGGTGGCAGTGTAGTCAAAACTCCATACGCCGGTGCCGTTGGCCGTGGTCGTGCCGATGACGCCCGCGCCGCTGCGGGAGAGCGTGACGGTGACGTTGGCATCGGCCGTGCCGGCGAAGAGCAGCGTGTTGTCGCTGGTGATGCCGTCGGCCGTGCTGGCGCCGGTGTCG
>CBFGQE010000604.1:0-2496 GCA_965650815.1 uncultured bacterium | reverse complement strand
GATGGAGATGTTCTTCACCGTGGCCTTGGTTGCGGGCGTCTCAGCCGCGAAGACAACGCCGGGAGTGAAGGTGGCCGTGGAAACGGCGGCGAAGAGAACCAGGAGTCGAATCAAGCGCATGGCCTGAGCCTAGCCGGACAGGACGCTTCGTCCACTGCGGTTCTCAATGCCCAAGGCTTCTTGCCCAAGGTCGCATGGACGTTCGGACTCGGGACCGGCTACGGTCCTGCGTCCCCGATTCCGAGGGCGATTCCCATGCGAACCTCTGGAACAACTACTTCATCCGGGGGCTCCAGAGCGGCTCCTCCGCCATCGCGGGCGGCAACGCGAACTTCCACGTCTATGCGATGAACAACTGGCTCGACGCGAACCGCGACGGCCAGTTGAACGGCACGGAAATGTCCTTCCCCGCGTATGGCCCGATGGATCTCCGGGGCACGCCTTTCCCCTATCCGATCACCACGGCGCTGCCGCCGCTCACCGCGCTCAAAGCCGTGGTCGGCGTGAGGTCGGCGCGTCGCTGCGGACCTTCCAGGACGGCCAAGCCGTGCGGTTCGACGACTTGGGTTCGGCCATGTCACCGGTGCGGTTGGAGGGGCCATTGCAGCCCGTCACGGTCAACGGCGGCGGCGCGATCCGGCCCCGGTGGAGGTGTGGGCGCATTGATTCTGGGCGGTGCGGTGACGATGGCCGGCGGCTCGCGGTTGGTGCTGGAACTCGGTTCAACCAGTGATCGGTTGGTGGTCGGCGGCACGTTGAATTGCAGCGCGACCATTGAGGTGACAAATGCTCCGGGCTTCGGCTCCGGCACCTACACGCTCGCCATCCACGGCGGAGCGCGCAGCGGCATACCGGCCTTGGGCGCAATGCCGGAGCGCTGGATTATGCCGTGGCCGGACAGATCCGGCTCGTCGTCCAGGCGAAGACTCCTCCGAGCATCGCGAAGCCGGTCCCGGCAGGGAGCGGGCTGGTGTTGATCGGCAGCGGCGGGCCGTCGAACCTCCTCTTCTACCTTCTCGGTTCGACCAATGTCGCGCGCCCTTTGCCCGAATGGGACCGGATCGGGACGAACCGCTTCAGCGGCAGCGGGACTTTTTCCCCGACCAATCCCTGGTCGGCGGCGATGCCCGAAAGCTTCTATTCGATCCAGATTCCTTAGAGCGACGGGGCGCCGATGGATCCCAAGAAGGGCGGGTGTTTCGTGCTATTGGACGGGGCGGGTGGCCCGAAAGTGAAGGCGGGGTATTCCGGGGATTCGCTAGCTTCTTCCCGCACCCACAAACTTCCGCATGAAAAACTCCCTTCTACGACGCTCCCCCGTGCCTTTCCTGGTCCTCGCGCTGGCCGGAGGCACCGGCTCGGTCCTCGCCCAGGTCTCACTGACCACGGCCGACGGCTTCGGCGCGGACACCTATTTCTCCAACGACAGCCAGAACGCGAGCACGGGCGCGGACGACGCCCACGGCGCGGAGACGACGATCCAGCTCCGCTATCTGCCCGGCACCCGGCTACGCATGCCGGTCCTGCTGTTCGACGTTTCGGCCGTGGACAAAAGCACGGCGGGTTGGGCCGCAGGGATCAGCCTCCAGCTTGAGCTGACGACGGCCCAGAACAACACCCGCACCCTTTCGCTCTATGGAATCCCCGACTCGATGGACGAGCTGATCACGGACGCGACCTCCTACGACGACGCGGGCTTCATCAACCAGCCCGGCGAAACCGGCGTGGCCCACAACAGCGGCAACTGGCAGTTCGACGGCGGCACGGCCAACACGTTCGAGGGGCTGACCTTCCTCAGCTCGTTCTCCAATCCCGCCGCGAGCATCGGCGTGAAAACGTTCGCCAACTCTGCCGCGTTCGAGAGCTTCGCCGAGGCGGACAGCAACGGACGGCTGCTCTTCCTTGTGGGCGGGCCCACGGCGGGGGAGACCTACACGATCGCAGCGCAAGAACACGCGACCGCATTGGCCCCGACGTTGAGCCTCCCGGCCGCCGTCGTGCCCGAGCCGTCCAGCATGGCGCTGGCAGCCCTGGGCGGGCTGGCTCTGCTCCGCGGCGCGCGGTGGCGTTCTTGAAGGCGTTTTTGAACGGATCGGAACGGAACGCATCCGGGATCTTGGCGTGGAGCGTCACGGTTCGCGCCTCGGGGCTCGCCGCCTTCTGAGCCCGGTTTCCGGGATGGCTTGAGACCGGGGGCCAATGGCCTGGATTGAATCCGCCGGCCTTCCGTCGCATCCAGAAAAACGCCTTGCCCGGCGAACGGCGGTTCACCTAGGTTCCCCTCCCGCTGGTTTCGCGACCGGCACGCTGGGTCGGTAGCTCAGTGGTAGAGCAGCGGCCTTTTAAGCCGTTGGTCGTGGGTTCGAATCCCACCCGACCCACCACTTCCAGGAAAATTCCCCGTTCGATGCCGCAAGGGCCGAGGCTTATACGGTCTTGGGCCCGAGCTTTCGTCCTGCGAACGGATCGAGGATCAAAGCGCCGCCAAAGTGTTGA
>CBFGQE010000603.1:0-2501 GCA_965650815.1 uncultured bacterium | reverse complement strand
TCCCGTCCCCGTTTGAAGTCCGGCGCGTAGAACCGGGAGAACTCGAACATCACCAGCCCGACCTTCTCCCGGATCGCCTCCAGTGGCCGGAGAAACTGCTCGGCGCAGAGATCGGCGTTGAGGAAGTTCGGGTTCGGCTGGCCGCGACGTTCGGCGAAACGCGGCAGCATGGGGAACCGTTTCGCGGTGATCTCGTCCGTGACCTTGAACGAGAAGCGGAAGTGGTCCGGCACCTGCGCGGCGATGCCGGTGAGGAACTTCTCTGACGGGAAGGCGTAGTAGGTGGCGTCCACCCCGACGGTGGGAAAGATGCGGGCGTATTCCGCGAGGCAACGATCCTGGAACCGTGCCTCGGAGAATTCGCCCCGATAGGCGTAAAGCGAAGGCCGATAGATCAGGCCCAACCAACCAGGATACTTCCAGGACGACGTGCCGAAGAAGACGCCGCGTTTGGCCCACACCGCCAGACGTTCCGCCAAGGCGTCCACATCCAGCTCCAGTTCGGGCGGAACCGGCGGAGCGGGAGGAAGGAGGTTGGGAAGTTCGGCGTCCATTTGGGGAAGGGAAAACATCGAACATTCAACGCCGAACTCTGAACATCGAAGGCAGCTCCGGTGGGGCTTTCCTTCGGAGTTCAGCGTTGAATGTTGGGCGTTCGATGGTTTGGCGCTTTCCGCCAATTCCGCCGCGCAGACTTCGGGACAGGCTGGAAGCCTGTCCCACTGGGTCTCGCTCAGTTCAGCGCCAGTTCCGCCGGGACGGATTCGACCAGCTCTTCTTCGTTGGTCGTCGTTTCCATGGTGCGGAAGCGCTCGGAATTGAAGCCCAGTTCCTGGCGATGGACGTTGAACATGTCCACCGGGTTCTTGAGCTCTTCGAGGAGGATGCCGATCTCGCCGTCGCTGTCGCCGGGTTTGTTGGAGAGGCCCTTCACGTGGCCGGCGTTGAGCATCTTGCCCCGGCCGATATAGACGGCGCGGACCGTATAGACGGAGTCCTTCTTGGGGAGCTGGGCATAGACGAGGTGGACTTCCTTGGGGAAGGAGTCGTTGATGCAGACGACTTTCTGGCCTTTCTGAAACATGGTGTCCGGTGTTGCTGTGGCGGGGCTGGGGTTGAAGCGCCCCGCATCGTCGATGACTTTGCGGGGCCGACAAGGATGCGCAAGCGCGGGATTCGGAGGGCCTACTTGGAAGAGATGCTGTAGGTGATCGCGACCGAGGCGTTGACCGTCACTTCTCCCAGCCCGCCCGCCAAGGGCGACGTTTCCGGCGCATAGGACAGGGAGCCGGCGCTCTTGTCCGCCGCGAAGCTGGAGGCCGCATAACGACGCCGGGCTGCTTCGGGAAAGGCGAGGGTGACGGAGATGTTCCCCACCGAATCCGGCTTCAACACCAGCCCGGTGGATTGTTCGAGCAGCGCCTTCCGGTCGGCCGCGTTCTTGAGCGCCGCCGCCAGGGCCTTTTCCTTGTGCGCGGTGGCGTCGCCCGGCTCCGGCTCGATCCCGGCGAAGTGGACGTCGGGAAATGCATCCACCGCGTTGGCCACGGCGAGGAACTCCTTGTCGTCCTTCACGGTGACGCGAATGACGTTCTCGATGCGGTAGTTCTTCGCCTTGTCGCTGAAGACGCTGTAGCTCGGGGTTGAGGAGAATTTCGCGCCCTGGACCTGCTCGTCGGTCAGACCGGCGGTCTTCAGCATGGCGGCGACCTTGGCGCGCAGCGCATTGTTCTCGTTCAACGCGGCGGCGAAGAACTTGTCCTCGGAAACGACGCGCAGCGAGGCGACGGCTTTCTCGACCGGCACCTTGATCTCGGCTTCGCCGGTCAGGGTGGTTGTTTTCACCTTGGGTTCGAGAAAGGCGGCGATCTCGGACGGTTTGCCGGTGATGTCCGGTTCGGCGGCAAAGGCCGGGGCGATGGCGGCGACGAGGACCGCGAAGACAAGGGAGGGTTTCATGGTGGATTCCTTCGCGGCATTGAAACGGAGACGAAGGGCCTGTCGAGCCGAGAAAAGCCGCCAGAGAATCGTGACGGAAGCCCGTTGGCTGTCCCGATCCCGTTCTTCATCCGGATCTCGGATGGAGAGGGAGATTCAGGGTGGGATCGAGGGCCGACGGGAAGGTCAGCGGGGTCGTCGTCCGTCGGCAGATGGGGCTTTGCTTCCGGTCCATCGGCGGTAGGCTGTCCGCAATCTCCACGAGGTTCATGAAAGCATTGCAGCGCATACGGCTGCCTGGTTGCGTCTTCATCTGGGCGGGGATCTTGCTCCTGGTTTCGGTCGCCGTTCACGGGGCGGAGGATGGCATGGCGGCGGCGCGCCGGGCGCTGGAGCAGCATCCGGTGGCGGCGGTGGATGCGGCGTATGCCTCGCTGCCGTTGAGCCCCATGTCGATCGTCGGCGGAGCGGCGGAAAACTCCGCCCCGGTTCAGGTCCGCGTGCGTGGCGTGGTGACGGCCACGGCGGTCGGCATCTTCCTCTGGGACAGCTCCACCAACATC
>CBFGQE010000602.1:0-2503 GCA_965650815.1 uncultured bacterium | reverse complement strand
CCGAATGGGTCCCATCGGGGTTATCGCGCATGGCCCGCAGCAGATCGGCCCGTGTGGCGATGCCGCAGAGGTCGCCTCGCTCGTCCACGATCAGCGTCCCCTGCCTGCGGGACAGCACCGGATCGTGCCCGTTGATCCGCTCCAACAGGCAGGAGAGCGCCATGTCGTGGGGAACCATCGGAACTTCCCGGCCGGCGACATCCCCGACCCGGACCCGGTCAAACGGATCCACCGTGTATTCGCAGGCGATGTGCTGTCCACGCCGGGCCAGCTTCTCCGTCAGGATCGAACGCCGCATCAACAGCACCATCACGCAATACGACGAAGCGCAGCCGATCAGGAGCACGGGTAGCAAGGCGAAGTCGTGGGTCAACTCGGCCGCGAAAACGGTCGCGGCCAATGGCGACCGCATCGTGCCCCCCATCATCGCCGCCATGCCGACCAGCGCCCAGAGCCCGTGGTCGCCGGTTGGAAACCAGGTTCCGACCAACGCGCCAAGCGATCCTCCCAGAATCAACAAGGGAGCCAACACGCCGCCGGATGTGCCCGATCCCAGTGCGACGGCCCAGACCAGCGCCTTGGCAATCATCAACCCCACCAGCACCGGACCAACCAGATTGCCCTGTAGCAACGACTGGATCGTGTCGTAGCCCACGCCGAGAACGCGCGGCTCCACGAACCCACCCAGTCCGACGGCCACGGCTCCGATGGCGGGCCACCACATCCAATGCACCGGCAATCGATGGAACAAGTCCTCCGCTCCGTAGACAAGCGAGGTCACACCACCCGCGCCAAAGCCCGCGACGACGCCCAGCGCCGCCGCCGCCAAGAGCTCCCAACCCGAGATGCCGATGTGCAACGGAACGGGAAAGACCGGTCCGCTTCCCAGCAGGGGCACCCGAAGAAACGAAGCGGTCACGGCGGCGACGGTCACGGGAATGAAACTGCGCGGACGCCACTCGAACAGCATGAGTTCCACCGCCAGCAGCACCGCCGCCAACGGCGTGGCGAAGATCGCCGCCATGCCCCCGGCCGCCCCCGCGACCAACAGGGTCTTCCGTTCGGACGCCGTCAGATGGAACCGTTGGGCGAAGATCGATCCGAAAGCACCGCCCGTCATGATGATCGGTCCTTCCGCACCGAAGGGTCCGCCCGTCCCGATGGAGATCGCCGCCGACAACGGCTTCAGGAGCGCCACCTTGGGCTGGATTCGGCTGCCCCGGAGGAGAATCGCCTCCAGCGCTTCGGGTATTCCGTGTCCCCGGATCTTTTCCGAGCCGAAGCGCGCCATCAGCCCGATGATCAACGCACCGATCACAGGCACCACGATGACCCAGCCCCCGAGATGATGATCCTGTGGCAGGGAGGGTCCGGACGAAAGGCGAAGATGGAAGGAGAGATTCGTGATGACGTTGATCAGCCACAGGAGACCGTAGCCCACCACGGCGCTGACCGCGCCGACCCACAGCGCCATCCACGACAAGGTCAGAACCCGACGGTCGACCGTGAAATCGGCGAGCCGGTCGGGTTCGGGAACAACATCGGCATCGGCTGCACGGATGAAAGGATACGACATCGCCACCACTTTGTATCGCACTGCGATATTGTGCAACGGCAATCTCGATTCCTCGACCGGCGGCCTGATACCCTGCCTCTATGCCGTCACGCAAAACACGCCTGACCAAGGCCCAATATGAATCGCTGGCGTCCTTCCGCTACGCCCTGCGCCGCTTTCTTAGGTTCAGCGAAGACGCGGCCAAAGCCGTCGGGCTGACCCCTCAGCAGCACCAGGCGCTGCTGGCGATCAAGGGGTTTCCCGGACGCGATTCCGTCTCGGTTGGCGAACTGGCAGAACGGCTCCAACTCAAGCACCATAGCGCGGTCGGGCTGGTCGATCGGCTGACCGCGCTGGATCTCGTCGCCCGGACCGTCTCGGACTCGGACCGTCGCCAGGTCGATCTCAGCCTGACGACCAATGGCGAGTCGCTCCTGGAAAAGCTGTCGTTCACCCATCGCTCGCAGCTGGAATCCATCGGACCGGACCTGATCGAACTTCTCGGAGATCTGTCCAAGCCGTCGGATGAGGTTTTGACGTGACCTCGCAGAACTGAGCCAAGAGAGGTGAGAGTCTGGGCCGAAGAGAAAGGCACAGACATGAAAGGGAAGAGACACACGACGGAGGAGAAGATCCGGCTACTGCGGGAAGTGGACGGAGGACGGAGCGTCCGGGAAGTCTGCCAGGAGAAGAACATCAGCGAAGCGACGTATCACCGATGGAGGAAGCAGTTCGGGCTGATGGAGGTGAACGAAGCGAAGCGGCTGAAGGAACTGGAGCGTGAGAACTCGGAGCTGAAGAAGATGCTGGCGGAGTCTTTGTTGAAGAACCGGGTGCTGGAGGCCGTATGCGAAAAAAAGTCTGAAAAAGGTATAAGCCCGAACAAAGGCGGTCTTTTTCTGGGAAAAGCTTGATAAACGGCGGCCGGTGCCGGTTCGGAACCTTCGC
>CBFGQE010000601.1:0-2503 GCA_965650815.1 uncultured bacterium | reverse complement strand
ATCCTCACCGTCTGGCTGGTCTGGTGGATCGTGCGGAACATCGCCGCGCTCACCGATACCCTGCTCTTCTTCCTCCCACGCACCTGGACCCACGCGCCCGACGGCTCGGTGCTCTGGTGGTGGAGTCTTATCGCGCTGGCCGTCACCGTCGTGCTGCTCACCTTGGCGGGACGCATGGCGCGCTTCTACCTCGGACGAAAGGCGCTGGGCCTGATCGACCAGGCGCTCTTCCGCGTGCCGCTGGTGAACAAGATCTACGGCACGATCAAGCAGGTGAACGAAGCCTTCACCAGCGGCAAGAAAAGCTCCTTCCAGGAAGTCGTGCTCGTGGAGTTTCCCCAGCCCGGACACCGCGCGCTCGGCTTCATCACCGGCACGCCGTCGCTGGAACTGACCGGTCCTCAAACGGAGCCGCTGGTGAATGTCTTCATTCCCACGACGCCCAATCCAACCTCCGGCTTCCTCATCGTCGTCCCGGAAAGTTCCGTCCGCCGAATCGACATGCCGGTCTCCGAAGGCATCAAGTTCATCATCAGCCTCGGCGCGCTCTCGTTCGAAGCCACCGCGAAGGAGTCCCAACGCTCCTGACCGTCCATGGAAGAATCCGCCCACGGGCTCGCCCTCCGCGTTCGGCCGCTCACCGAGACGAGCCTGATCGTCCATTGGCTGACGCGGGATCAAGGGCGCATCGCCACCGTGGCCAAGGGCGCGCGTCGGTCGAAGTCCTCCTTTCGCGGCAAGATCGACCTCTTCTTCGAGTCCGATTTCAGCTTCGTCCGCAGCCGCCGCTCCGAGCTGCACACCCTGCGCGAAACCGTGCCGACAAACACCTTCCCCCGCATCCGCACCGACTTCGAGCGTCTCGACCACGCGGCCTACGCGGTGAAGCTGGTGGAACTGGCGACGGAGACGGAGACGCCCGTGCCGGAATTCTTCGATCTCCTGGCCGATTGGTTCCAACGGCTCGACCGACAAGCGCCGTCGCGTTCGGCGTTGCTGGGCTTCGAGTGGCGCCTGCTCGGCCTCTGCGGCTTGGCGGCCGATCCGGCAGCGATGAAGCTCTCGCCCGCGGCCCTGGCGCTGTTGACCGTATTGGAAGCCGATGAACCACCCATCGAACCGTCTGCGTCCGCACTGCGGGAACTCGGCCGGAGTTTCTCGCATCCGCTGGAACAACAGCTCAGCCGTTTGCCGGAAGCCCGCGCCCGCCTGCTGTTCCAATAGTGAAGCAGGCTGCTAGCCTGCCCACAAAGTTTTCAGAGACGCTCTCGGAGTCGAGCCAATGCTCCCGTCCGACCTGCTGGATCAATCCACCCCGACAAGATGACCCGAGCCCCGTGCGACGTGACCGGAGGTCGATCCATCTTAACCATCGGGAGAACCGTTCCCACCGCCTGACGGGAGCATTCGCCCGACCCAACACATCCGCATCCTAGAAACGGAACCGCTCGCGTCGAGCGTTCAATCCGCACTCGACGTGGCCAATTCCCGCTCCGTCTTGAGCCGCAACTGACCACAGGCGGCGTCGATGTCATGCCCCTTCTCCCGCCGCAACGTGACCGGCATGCCCGACTCCTGCACCCCGGCGAGGAAGCGTTCCTGCGCTTCAATTTCCGGACGAACCCAAGGCAGACCTTCCACCGTGTTGTAGGGAATCAAGTTCACCTTCGCGTTCAACCGACGCGCCAAGTCGCCCAAGGGCTTGGTCTGGTCGAGCCCGTCGTTGATCCCGGCCAGGAGGATGTATTCGAGGGTGATCATCTTGCCCTTGGCCTTCACGAACTCCTCGCAGGCGGCGGTCAGCTCCGCGAGCGGATACTTGCGGTTGACCGGCATGATCTGGTCGCGGACGGCGTCGGTCGCGCCGTGCAGGGAAATGGCGAGGCGGAACTGCTCGGGCTCGGTGGCGAGCTGCTTGATCTTGGGCACCACGCCGCTGGTGGAGATGGTGATCTTGCGCGCGCCGATGTTGCCGCCCCACGGGGCATTGAGCAGGCGCAGGGCTTTGATGAGGTTGTCGTAGTTCGCCAAGGGCTCGCCCATGCCCATGATGACGAGGTTGTCCACCGCGCGGCCCGAAGACTTGTCGGCCCACTTGGGGTCGCCTTCCGCCGCTTGGGCGTCGTCCGCCGCGCAGAGCCGTTCCACAGAGAAGACCTGTTCCACGATCTCCTCGGGCCGGAGGTTGCGCTTCCAGCCATCCAAGCCGCTTGCGCAGAACTTGCAGCCATACGCGCAGCCGACCTGGGTGGAGACACACAACGTATGACGGTCGCTGGCGTCGCCGTAGAGCGCGGGATTCGCCGGGATCAACACGCTCTCGACCATCGCGCCGTCGGAAAGCTTCCAGAGAAACTTCTGCGTGGTGTCGCGCGCGCCTTGGCGACGGACCAAGCCGTGGGTAGTCAAGCTGAGCTCCTTGGCCAGCAGTTCTCGCAGCGCCTTGGACAGATTGGACATCGCGTCCCAGCTCGCGGCTCGGCGCGGATAGAGCCACTGGAGA
>CBFGQE010000600.1:0-2506 GCA_965650815.1 uncultured bacterium | reverse complement strand
CTGCGGCACATCCACTGGCGGAGCTTCGCGCGGACGGGGCGGCCCATCGTGAAGGAGTTCCAGGACGAATACTTCGTCCGCACCGCGCTGGTGCTCGACACCTTCGGCTCGGACCTCGACGTGTTCGAGGCGGCGGTGTCGGCGGCGGCGTCGTTCGCCTGCGCGTTGGACACGCAGGAGTCCCTGCTGGACCTTCTGTTCGTGGGCGACGAGGCGTATTGTTTCACGGCCGGACGCGGGCTTGGCCAGACCCAGCAGGTGCTGGAAGTGCTGGCGGGCGTGGAGGCGCATCCGGAGAAGTCCTTCACTGCGCTGGACATGGCGATGGTCCGGCACGCCTCGCAGGTGAGCGGCTGCGTGTGCATCCTGATCGAGTGGGACGAGGAACGGCACGCCTTCGTCCAGCGGATGCTGGCGATGCGGGTGCCGGTGCTCGTGGTGCTGATCGTGTCCGAAGACGCGGGCGACACGCGGCCCGATCCCGGCCCGATGAGCGCGTGTCCCGAACGTTTCCACGTCATCCCGATCCATCGGCTCAAGGAAGGGCTGGCCAGGCTATGAAACGGTCCGCTCCATCCAACCTGCCGGGTCCCCGTTGGGAAAGGAGGCTCGCGTGATTCCTCCTCCGCTGCTGCTGGGCGCGGCGCTGCTCTTCTGGGGCTGGATGACCGGCTTCGTCTGGGTCGCCATCGCGCTCGCACTGGTCATCGAGGCCCCGAGGATCTTCCGCTTCCGCTGGGACATTTCGGCGGAGGACTTCCAGCGGATCTGGACCGTCTGCTGCCTGATCTACCTCGGTGTCGGGGCCATCCGGATCACGATGGGCGACAGCTCCTCCGAGACGGAGAGCCTGGGAGGTCCGGGCGGCCGTTTCCGGGCGCTGCGCGAGGCCTCGGGCGCGGCCCTGACGCTCACGCAATGGCTGCCGATGTTCTTTTTTCCGCTGGCGTTGGCACAGGCGGTGTCCGTGCGGGAACGCATCAAGGCCACGGTGTTCTTCTTCTTCTTCCGTCGTCGGCTGGAGAACAGCTGGTTCCAGCCGGAACTGAACCTCGGCTTCCCCTACATCGCGCTCTGCGTCGTCTCGGCCAGCGCGGCGAACGTGCGCTCGCCGGTCTTCCTCCTCGGCACGGTCGTTCTCCTGTCGTGGACGCTCTGGAGCTTCCGCCCACGCCGCTACTCGCTCGTCCTCTGGTCCTCGATGACGCTGCTGGTGGCCTCGCTCGGCTACGCCGGCAACGAGGGCCTGATCTGGCTGCACCAGCTCATCGAAGGCAAATCCTCGGAATGGCTGGCGCACTTCGCGGGGCGGAATCCGAACGCGACCGAGAACCGCACGCAGATCGGCCGCATCGGCCGCCTCCAGCTCTCCAGCACGATCGTGCTGCGGGTGGAGCCCACCGGCCCCGCCCCGCACCTGCTGCGCGAGGCCAGCTACGACAACTACCGGGGAGAGAACTGGTATGCCGACCAGCGGGAGTTCCGCGACATGGTGTCCGAGGGCGACGGCGAGACGTGGAAGCTGCTGCCGGTCCAGACCGGATCGGAGATCGTCCACATCACCGAGTTCCTGCCCGGCGGCAACGGCCTGCTGGCCGTGCCCGGCGGCGTGACCCAGGTCACGACCCTGCCGGTGCCGATCCTCCAGACGAACAACTACGGCGTGCTCCGCGCGCTGCAGGGACCGGGCCTCGTGCGCTTCCGCGCCACGTATTCCGAGGGGCGCACCTTCGATTCCCCGCCTAGGCCGGACAAGGACCTGGCCGTGGAGGCCTACGAGACCAACGCCATCGACGAGGCGCTGCGCGAGATCGGCATCTCCTCCAACACGCCCCCCGCCGAGGCCGTGTCGGCGATCGAGCGCTTCTTCCAGCTGAAGTTCAACTACACCACGTGGCTGGAGGCGCCGCAGTTCAACTCCGAGAGCGTGCTCTCGCCCCTCGGCCAGTTCCTGCTCCGCCGCCGTGCGGGCCACTGCGAATACTTCGCCACCGCCACCACGCTCATGTTGCGGCGCGTGGGCGTGCCCGCGCGCTACGCGGTGGGCTTCGCCGTGGACGAGGTGGACGCCGACGGCAAGACCTTCATCGTCCGCCAGCGCCACGCCCACGCCTGGTGCATGGCATGGATCGACGGCCGGTGGCGCGACGTGGACACCACGCCCGGCAGCTGGCTGAACGAGGAGGAGAAGCGCGCCTCCTTCCAGAAGGTCAAGGACCTGTGGTTCCGCCTCAAGTTCGCCTACGCCCGCTGGCGCTGGCTCAAGGAGGAGCACGCCTGGCAACAGGTGCTGCCCTACGCACTGTCCGTGCTGCTGGGCCTCGTCGCCTGGCGCGTCGGCGCGGGCCTGCGCCGCAAACGCAGCCGTCGCGACGTCGCCAAGCCCGTGGCCCGGAAATGGCCGGGCATGGACTCGGAATTCTACGACCTCCTGAAGCGTCTTGCCCGGCGCGATCTGGAATGGAGACCGGCCGAAACGGAAACCGAATGGCTGGGCCGAGTGCGC
>CBFGQE010000599.1:0-2511 GCA_965650815.1 uncultured bacterium | reverse complement strand
AAGGCCAGACTTCTCGACGCGGCGCTGAAGGTCGTGCGCACCAAGGGCTATACGGCGACGCGGATCGAGGATCTCTGCGCCGAGGCCGGCGTCACCAAGGGAAGCTTCTTCCATCACTTCAAGAGCAAGGACGACCTGATGCTTGCGGCTGTCGCCCATTGGGATGCGGTGACCGGCGGCCTGTTCGCACGGGCGCCCTACCATGATCTCGCAGACCCGCTGGACCGGCTGCTCGCTTACCTGGAGTTCCGCAAAGAGTTGCTTGCCGGAGACCTTCCCGATTTCACCTGTTTCGCCGGCATGATTACCCAAGAAGCCTATGAGACCCGTCCCGAGATCGTGGCCGCATGCGCCCGCAATATCGCCGGCCATGCAAAGACACTCGAGACCGACATCCACGAAGCCATGCGGAAATATGGTGTGAACGCCGATTGGAGTGCCGAAAGCCTCGCACTTCACACCCAGGCCGTTCTCCAGGGCGCCTTCGTCCTCGCCAAGGCCAAGGGCGGTGCGTCCATCGCCGCCGACAGCATCGACCATCTCCATCGCTACCTGACGCTGCTGTTCCGCTCGGACAGCGGCAAAAGCTCCAACCCCGCAACGAAGGTGAACTGACATGCCCAACACTGTCCGCCTGCATCGCGTCGTCAATGCCAAGCCGGAGAAAGTCTACCGGGCAATCGTGGAGCCGGACGCCATTGCCAGCTGGCTGCCGCCCCACGGCTTCACTTGCACGGTACATGAACTGAATGCCGTGGTCGGCGGCAGGCACAGGATGTCGTTCCGCAATTTCACCACGGGCCACAGCCACTCGTTCGGGGGCGAATATCTTGAGCTCGTCCCCAACGAGCGGCTCGTCTACACGGACAGGTTCGATGACCCCAACCTGCCGGGCGAGATGAAAGTGACCGTGACCTTGAGGGCCGTGTCGGTCGGCACGGACATGACGATCGAGCAGGCGGGCGTGCCGGACGCGATCCCGTTGGAGGCCTGCTATCTCGGCTGGCAGGAAAGCCTGCGGAAATTCGCAAAGCTGGTCGAACCAGAAATCAACATGTAGGGCGGCACCGATCGCCGCACGCAAGCGTGGAAGCAACCAAGCCAGTAGGAGCGCCGGATATGACCGATCTCGTAACCTGTCTGTGGTTCGACCATGGCCAAGCCGCCGAAGCGGCCAGGTTCTACGCCGACACTTTTCCCGACAGCCATGTCGACCGTGTGAACAGGGCGCCCGGCAATTTCCCCGGTGGGCACGAAGGCGCCGAATTGACCGTCGAATTCACGGTGCTCGGCCGGCGGCTCGTGGGTCTGAACGGTGGACCGAATTTCACGGCGAATGAAGCGGTCAGCTTCATGGTCGTTACCGAAAGCCAGGAAGAAACCGATCGCTACTGGAATGCGATCGTCACCAGCGGCGGCACTGAGAGCGCTTGCGGTTGGTGCAAGGACCGGTGGGGTTTCTCCTGGCAGATCACGCCGAGGCGGTTTCTCGAGTTGACGACGGGTTCCGACGGCGTCGCGGCGAAACGTGCCTTCGACGCCATGATGACGATGCGCAAGATTGACATCGCTGCGCTTGAGGCGGTCGCCAGCGCCGGATCGGCGGCTTAAAGCGTCAGCCGGGAATGGAGCCGTGGAATGACCATCACGATCACCGCGTTCGAGCGGTCACCCGACGGCGGCAGGGGCTTGGCGCGCGACACGCGCGTCCGCTGGGCACTTGAAGAGGTGGGCCAACCCTATGAGGTTCGCCTTGTTTCCTTTGCTGCGATGAAGGAACCCGCGCATCTGGCGCTTCATCCTTTCGGGCAGATTCCAACCTTCGAGGATGGTGACTTCGCCCTGTTCGAGACGGGTGCGATCGTCTTCCATATCGCGGAACGCCATGCAGGCCTGTTACCCGGTGATGCACAGGCGCGGGCGCGTGTACTCATGTGGATGTTTGCCGCGCTCAACACGGTCGAGCCGCCGATCCTCGATCTGGTAACCACCAAGGTTCTGGAAAGCGATAAGCCCTGGAGCAAGGAGAGGCTCCCGCTGGTTGAGGAGCGGATTCGTGTCCGGCTGCAGCAACTGTCGGCCCGCCTAGGCGATGCCGAGTGGCTCGAAGGTGCGTTCAGCGCGGGTGATCTGTTGATGGTGTCGGTGCTGCTGAGGCTGAAAGCGTCGGGTCTGCTCGGCGAGCATCCGAACCTTTCGGCCTATGTTGCCCGCGGTGAAGCCCGCCCCGCCTACAAGCGTGCTTTCGACGCCCAATTGGCAGTGTTCACCGCAAGCCAGTGACGGGCCGGATATTTGACGATCGGGTGCACCGGTCACCCCGTACGCGTCCGATGCCTTCCGACAGCGGGTGTGGGACCTCGGCGCTCGTCGCGCTCAATCCGCCCCCAGCAGTTCGTCCCGACGCCCGCAGCCTGCCTTCGCCTAGACCGAAGGCAGGCTGCGGCAAATCCACATTGTGACGATCCGCCGCGTCGATCAAGCTGATCCCAGACGACGAGGCGGACGGAA
>CBFGQE010000598.1:0-2514 GCA_965650815.1 uncultured bacterium | reverse complement strand
CCGCCTTCGAGGATGCTGAAGAAGGGGATGCCCAGCTTCTTGATCTCGCCGCCGAGCCACTGGAAGTCCTCCGCCTCCAGCGTTTCCTGCGCGATGGGGTCGCGGGCGTAGGCGTCGAATCCGGCGGAGACGGCGATGAGGTCGGGCTTGAAGGCTTTCAGATCGTCCAGCGCCTTGCTCAGAACCTTGCGGTAGTCCTCGCGCGGGTAGCGCGGAGGCACGGGGTAGTTGAAGCAGTTGCGGCCGACGTCGCTCGTGCCGGTGCCGGGATAGCACGGGCTCTGATGGACGGAGTAGAAGGCGGCGTGCGGATGGTCGAGCAGGACGGCTTCGGTGCCGTTGCCGTGGTGCACGTCGAAATCGAAGACGGCGGCGCGGTTCACGCCCATCGCGAGAGCTTCGAGCGTGGCGATCGCGATGGAGCTGAAGTAGCAGAAGCCCATCGCCTTCGTGCGCGTGGCGTGGTGGCCGGGCGGACGCAGGAGGCTGAAGGACTGCTTCCCTTGGCGGGCGAGCGCGAGGGCTTTCAACGCACCGCCAACGGCGCGGCGGGCGTGGGCGTCGATGCCGGGATGCGCAGCGGTATCGCCGTCGAAGTCTTCCTTGGAGGTGGCGACGTGCTTGAGGTGCTCGGCCGTATGGGCGCGGAGCAACTGGTCGTCGGTGACGGTGGCGGGCGTGTCCCACTCCAGCTTCAGATCGGTCTGGGAACGGAGCCGGGCGAGGGTCCGGGTGATGCGGGCGGGGCGCTCGGGATGGCCGGGGGCGGAGTATTCGGCGCAGCGTTCATCGGTGATGATCGTCATGGCTGGACGGTAGAGCGGGATTCCCGAGGACGCAGCGAAAAGAAGCGGGGTCGGCCAGAAACGGATCGGCGCGCGGAGCGATGCTCCGCTTGGTGACCCTCGGACGAGATCAGGCGGAGCGATGCTCCGCGCGCCGGCATCACGCCTTCTTCACGAAGCACGCCTTGAGGCCGATGGCGCTGCCCTCGATCTTGCAGGAGATCTCGTGGTCGCCGTCCACGAGGCGGATGCCCTTCGCCTTGGTGCCGCCCTTGAGCACCTTCGACGAGCCCTTCAACGGCAGGTCCTTGATCAGCACGATGGAGTCGCCGTCGGCCAGCACGTTGCCGTGGGCGTCCTTCACCACGCGGGGGCCGTCCGGCTGCGGAGCCGCAACCGACTTCTCCCACTCGTGGCCGCAGGTGACGCATTCCAGGCGCGCGCCGTGATCGAGGACGTCGGTGGTTTCGCACATCGGACAGGTTGTCTGGCTCATGGAGGGGTGAGGCTATCCGTGCGGCGTTCAGCGACTCAACGGCTGGATTGCCTTTTCACGCCCTTTGCTTGCCTCAACGCCAGCAGCCGCTCCGGCGAAGCGCCGAACGCGTGGGCGAGCAGGATCGATTGGTGGCGCAGGAAGGTGCGGATCAACCCGGCTTCGCGCCAACGCCGGGAAGAGGTCGGGGCCGCTTCGTCCGTTACGGCGATGCGGCCGAGTCGGCGCAGGCGGCGGACCAGTTCGAGATCCTCCAACAGCGGCCAATCGGGGAACCCGCCCAGGGCTTGGAACAAGCGGCGACGGAGGAAGAGTCCTTGGTCGCCGTAGGGTAGTTGGCGCAGGGCGCAGCGGAGTGCGACACCGCGTTCCACCAGGAAGCCGCCGGGAATCGGCTCGCGCAGCGCGAAGCGAAAGGCTCCGGCGGCGGTGCCCACACAATCCAGCGTGTCGGCGACGAGCCGGGCGTAGTCCGACGGCGGATCGGTGTCGGCGTGGAGGAAGAGCAGATACTCGCCCGTGGCGCGGGCGGCGGCGGCGTTCATCTGGCGGGCGCGTCCTCGCGGGGCGGCGAGCCAGCGGGCTCCGAAGGATTCGGCGACGGAGCGGGTTGTGTCCGTGCTGCCGCCATCGGCCACGAGGATTTCGTGCGGTTGTCCGGCGGCGAGGCGGGGCAAGAGGCGGCGCAAGTTCTCCGCTTCGTTCAATACGGGAACGATGACCGAAACGCGGCGGGCAGCGGCCAAGGCGGCTTCGGCATCCGGCAGATCCGGCGGTTCATCCACGTCCGGCAGTTCGCCGAGCAGCCGATGTGTGAGCCCGAGCGAACGGGCCTTCTCGATGGAGCGAGCCAAGACGTCGCCGGTGCTCCAAGGAATGCCCTCGAACAAGCCGGGCTCCGGACGACGCAACCCCAGCAAGTAGTAGCCGCCATCGCGCGCTGGACCAAAGACGACATCGACGTCGTCGAGAGCTGCAGCGGCCGCTTCCAGCACATCGGCAGCCAAGCGCGGGCAGTCCGCGCCGATCAGGAGGAAGCGGTCGGTGCCTCGGGCCGTTTCCGTCAGCACGCCGCCCGACATCCGTTGGCCGAGATCACCGGATCGTTGCGGAACCAGTTCCACGTGGCCCAGCCATTGGCGGAGTTCGGCGCGGGTGCCGCCTTCGTGGTGGATAGCCAGCCGACGATGTGGCGCGGATTGGCTGAAGGCCCAGGCGCGGGCGGCGATGATC
>CBFGQE010000597.1:0-2515 GCA_965650815.1 uncultured bacterium | reverse complement strand
ATTCGTTCATCTCAGTGATGGCTTTCGGCGTTCGGGACGGGTGCGGTGACGAAACGTTTGTGGCGCGCCTGCAACTTCACGGTGGCGGCGCGGATGACGAGATAGAAGACCGGCGTGAGCAGCAACCCGAAGAATGTCACGCCCAGCATCCCGTAGAAGACCGCCGTGCCCAGCGCGCGGCGCATCTCCGCGCCGGCGCCGCTCGCCAACACCAGCGGCAACACGCCGAGGATGAAGGCGAAGCTGGTCATGAGGATCGGCCGCAACCGCAGCCGACAGGCTTCCACCGCCGCGTCGAAGGCGCTCAGTCCTGCGTCTTCGCGTTGCTTGGCGAACTCGACGATCAGGATCGCGTTCTTGGCCGACAGACCGACCAGCACCACCAGGCCGATCTGGGTGAAGATGTCGTTGTCCCGGCCCACCAGCCAGACGCCGCCGATGGCGCTGAGCAGGCACATCGGCACGATGAGGATGACGGCCAGCGGCAGGCCCCAGCTCTCGTATTGGGCGGAGAGCACGAGGAAGACGAAGACCACGCAGAGCGGGAAGATCAGCACGATGGTGTTGCCCGCGAGGATCTGCTGGAAGGTCAGGTCGGTCCACTCGATGGAGAAGCCGTCGGGCAGGTGGTCCTTCGCCAGCTTCTCGACCTTCTTGATCATGTCGCCCGAGCTGACGCCGGCCACGGTGCTGCCGGAGATGTCGGCCGAGTAGAAGAGATTGTAGCGCTGGAGCCGGTCCACGCCGCCGATCTTCTCCACCTTGGCCAGCGCGCCGAGCGGCACCATCTCGCCGTGGGCGTTGCGGGTCTGGAGCTGGTTGACGTTGTCGGGCGTCAGGCGGAACTGCGGCTCGGCCTGCGCGTAAACCTGCCAGGTGCGGCCGAAGAGGTTGAAATCGTTCACATAGACCGAGCCGAGGAACGTCTGCAGCGTCTCGCCGATGTCGGTCATGCTCACACCCATGCTCTTGGCCTTGGCGCGGTCGATGTCCACGCGGTATTGCGGCACGTTCGCGCGGTAGCCGGAGATCAAGGAGACGAGCTGCGGATCCTTCTGGGCCGCGTCGAGCAACTGCCGGGTCGCGCCTTCCAGCGCGGCCAGTCCGGCGTTGTTCAGGTCCTGCACCTGGATCTTGAACCCGCCCGCGTTGCCCAAGCCGCGCAAGGGCGGCGGCGGCAGCACGAGCACGCGGCCTTCCTGCACGACGGACAGCTTCTGGCGGATGGTCGCGAGGAGCTTGTCGCCGCGCAGCGCCGGGTCTTTGCGTTTGTCGAAGTCGTCGAGGATGAGAAAGGCGGCGCCGACGTTCGGCTGGTTGGCCTGGAGCACGGACGAATAGCCGGAGATGGCGAAGGTGTGGGCGATGCCGGGAATGCCGCGCGCGATCTCGTCCACCCGGCGCACGACGGCGTCGGTCCGCTCAAAGGACGACGCATCGGGCAATTGCACGACGACGAGCAGGTAGCCCATGTCCTGCGACGGAATGAAGCCGGTCGGCACCTTGGCGAAGGTGAACAACCCCAGTCCGACCAGGCCTGCATAGCCGACCAGCACCAAGGCGCTGACGCGCAAGAGGCGCTTCACCAGTCCGGCGTAGGCGTCGCCCGCGCGGGTGAAGACGCGATTGAAGGCCCGGAAGAACCAGCCCAGCGTGGCATCGAGGAACTTCGTCATCCGGTCCTTCGGCGCGCCGTGCTCGGGCAGCAGCAAGGCGCAGAGCGCGGGCGAGAGCGTCAGGGAATTGAAGGCCGAGATCACGGTCGAGACCGCGATGGTCAGGGCGAACTGTTTGTAGAACTGGCCGGTGATCCCGGTGATGAAGGCCGTCGGCACGAAGACCGCGCAGAGCACCAGCGCCACGGCGATGACCGGGCCGGTCACTTCCTGCATGGCCTTGATCGTGGCTTCGCGCGGCCTTAGGCCCTGCGAGATGAAGCGCTCCACGTTTTCCACCACGACGATGGCGTCATCGACCACGATGCCGATGGCCAGCACCAGTCCGAAGAGCGAGAGGTTGTTCAGCGAGAAGCCGAAGACCTGCATCACCGCCAGCGTGCCGATCAACGACACCGGCACGGCCAGCAGCGGAATGATCGAGGCGCGCCAGGATTGGAGGAAGACGACCACGACGATCACGACGAGCAGCACGGCTTCCACCAGGGTGTGGAGCACGGCTTCGACCGAGGAGCGGATGAACTTCGTCGGGTCGTAGTTGATCCGGTAGTCCACGCCGGGCGGGAAACTCTTCTTCATCTCCGCCAGCGCGGCATAGACGGCGTCGGAGGTGTCGAGCGCGTTGCTGCCGGGGAGCTGGAAGACGCGCAGGGAAACGGCGTTGAAGCCATCCATGTAGGTCTTGCTGGAGTAGTCGCGGGCGCCGAGTTCCACGCGGGCCACGTCCTTCACGCGGGTCACGTCGCCGTCCGCGCCGGTCTTCACCACCACGTCGCCGAACTGTTCCGCCGTCAACAAACGGCCCTGGGCGACGAGCGTGTATTGGAAGTCCGTGCCGG